>NZ_CP022824.1 GCF_002269255.1 Klebsiella quasivariicola
ATGACGAGCGAAAATAACAGCTTACTTCTGAACCTTCAGGAAGTTGATAAGACAACCGGCGAAGTTGTTAAGCTGGATGTCAACAGCACCAGTACCGTGCAGCCAGTAGCGCTCATGAGACTCGGTCTCTTCGTCCCAACTCTGAAATCAACAGGGAAGAGCAAGGCGAACCGGAAAAACGTTACAGACGCGACTGAGGAGCTTGTACAGCTGTCCATTGCCAAAAGCGAAGGGTACACTGACGTTAAGATCACCGGTTCGCGTCTTGATATGGACACGGATTTTAAAGTCTGGCTGGGGATAATTCGCTCCATGTCGGAGTATGGGGTAAAAAGTGACACCCTGGAACTGTCGTTCGTCGAATTCGTTAAGATGTGCGGATTTGACTCCCGTCGTTCAAACAAAAAAATGCGCGATCGCATCAGTAATTCCCTGTTTAAACTCGCCTCGGTTACGTTGAAGTTCCAGAGCGAGACCAAAGGATGGACCACCCATCTGGTGCAGTCAGCCTATTATGACATCAACGAGGATATCGTTGAGATCAAGGCTGAACCTAAGCTGTTTGAGCTTTACCACATGGACAGAAGGGTACTGCTGCGGCTGAAAGCCATTGACGCCCTGCAGCGCAAGGAATCAGCCCAGGCGCTTTATACCTACATCGAAAGTCTTCCCCAGAATCCTGCACCTATTTCCATGAAACGGATGCGTGAGCGGCTGAATCTCACCTCAAATGTCTATACGCAGAACCACACGGTGCGTAAGGCGATGGAGCAGCTGCGGGATATTGGTTATCTGGATTACACCGAGTTTAAACGTGGCCGAGCCACCTATTTCAGCGTGCATTATCGCAACCCCAAACTCATCAGTGGCCCTGTGAAGGTTCCGCGCAATGAGGAAGAAGAGAAGGCGCCAGAGCAAAATTATGACGAAGTCATTAAGGCGCTGAAGGCTGCGGGCATCGATCCTCTTAAACTGGCTGAAGCCCTCTCAGCGATGAAGCCAGAAAATTGACTGCGATATGCATATCATGACTGCCGTATGCCGCTAAGGACATTCCATTGACTGTGATATGCATCACGCATACCGCAGTCAATATTTATTCTCTATCATGTCTGCCCGGATCGAACAATCTTGACTGTAATATGTGATTTCGGGTCTTGATACGCAGATATTGACTACGGCATGCGGGTTTAACGGGGGTATTCCCTGGTCTGTTCACTATTTCATGGGTGATAACATGCCACAGTCAATTTTTCAGTAAAGCTCTATACCCCTTACGAAGATCTCAATCGGATGCTGAGACGGTCATGTTACCTGATGGTATCCGTTCCCCTGTGTACTGCAGATTTAGCCCGGCAGGATGAGACTGCAGCTGTTTGTATAACCCGGCGCCAGCTTCACGCTGCTAAATGCGATCAGGAAACGGGAGCCGGATGGCAGAAAAATGTGGGCCACAGATGGTCAATGACTGTCGCAGTTAACGGGATGATTCGCTGAGCTTTCAGGAAATAACGCACCGTGGGATGCACGGCCAGAATGCCTGCATTGTGCCCTGTCTTGTCTGCGGTATGTTGATGCCTGCAGGATTGCAGGTCACCGGGTAAGACCACGGCGGTTCAGTCATCAGCATGATGGACTGGTGTGCTGGAGCAGGGAGGGGGCTGAATGCGCTCTGCTCCTGTATTCCGTATTAGCGGAATACAGGACGTCATGCCAGGCGTGCCAATCTCAGCCGGCCGGGGGCAGGGAGCGAAGGATCTCCGCGGCATCGCGACCGTCACCGGTAAAGGGAACGGCCAGGGTGGCAGCCATGTCCAGCGCAAATACCCGGGTATAGACTTCCATCGAGCGCGGATCCTTATGCCCGGCCAGCGCCTGGATGACCTTCCTGGACTGACGGTGATAAAGCATGTGCATGATATAGCTGTGCCGGAAAGTATGCGGCGTTACCGGAATCGAAAAATGCACGCCGTCAGCTTCAGCCCGCTTCACCGCCTGTTTCAGCCAGTTGCGCATTGTCTCATCCGTGACCGGCCATAACGGCTCACGCCGGCGGGGGCGGGTGGTGACCATCCAGCTTTCCATCTGACGCACAAAACTGG
The DNA here is from genome assembly GCF_002269255.1 of Klebsiella quasivariicola. Classification (NCBI taxonomy): domain Bacteria; kingdom Pseudomonadati; phylum Pseudomonadota; class Gammaproteobacteria; order Enterobacterales; family Enterobacteriaceae; genus Klebsiella; species Klebsiella quasivariicola. The sequence continues at coordinate 2,103 of NZ_CP022824.1, forward strand.
CATCCGTCAGCGGTACCAGACGCACTTCATCTTTTGGCGGCCGGCCACGACGTGCCCGCACTTTTTCCGACAGCACCCGAACAAAAGGGCGCAGACCATCCAGGTCGAACGATTCCGGGGTGAGCGTCCGGGCTTCACCGATACGGATCCCGGTATTCCACATGGTGGCGAACAACATGTGGTGACGCTGGTCAGGCATATACCAGAGGAGGGCGCTCACTTCCGGCGCCAGGAGGTAAGCCGGCGTGGCACCTGTTGAGGTGGCCATCCGCCGGAGTGCCACCGCGGTCGCAAAATCAACGCCCGGGGCGATCGGCAGCAGGGAGACGCGTTCTGGTGAATTCTGCAGGGGAATGATGCTGTTCATGAGTTATTTTTCACGTAGCGCACGCACTGTTTATGGATACAGGTATTTTGCACCTGACGGGCCGATCCTGCCATGACAATAAATCGCAGCGCGCGGATCCTTTTGTTGTCTTATCCCGCATTATTGCGGGTAAAACCAAATACGTAAAGGATCCTTTTTCTGCTCAGATCCTCCATGAAGCCAGTAATGACGCGGGTTGATGGCTGTTTTACGGTTTTTGGGAGAATTGGAGTAATGCCAGGATGTACATGTTAGGCAGGAAACAGAAGAGAAGAGAGCGCTACGCGATTTCCGGCCTGGTACACCCCTGTAACCTTGCGGGATTTCGCGTAACGCTTTCATAAGTTTACAACAGAAGAGAAAAGATAATTGCTGAAAAATGAAGTCCGTAAGTTAAATAAAAAATCATGATCCGTCCGGCACTATGTACTTAGCTGTCGTTTAGGTCTTAGGTGTTTTTGCTAAATTACGATGGTATCCCTTGTAAGAGTAATCTGGCTTGTCCTGCACATCTTCAGGTGACAATTCAGTGCAATTTCAGGGATTAATCCTTTTGTCGTCTGCAGAATCTCTCTATAAACGGGCTGTTTGTTGGTTCGCCAGAAGGAAAAAATTTAGCGTCGCGCAGATTCAGGCTGTGTTGAACTTTTCTGTTCTGTATCAACAGTTCCTGTCTTAAGCTGATACAATATACCCTCAGTAGAAAATATTGGATAAGGAAACTATGTACCTTCCTGGACAATTTTCTTGAACCTTTCATGCCGTCTCGTCTTGTTCAGATTCAGAACTGCCATACGTTTCTTCAGCCACTGGTTTTCATAAGAAACCATGAAGATCAAGCATTAATGTCTTTACATTTATTTGAACAGATGCGCTTTAATTGTGCCACAAAAAATAAGTCATTGTAAGTTATGGCGATTTTTAATATACAAATCATTATGCATTCTGAATACATGGAAGTGTATAATGAGCGCTTCAGGTCACAGATGATTAGATGTAACAGTTCACTATTCATCATGATTTATTGGAAACTTGTTAAGTTTTATATGATTATGAGATATTGGGATTATTGAGTTCCAGGACAATTCTGATAAGATAGCGATAACCAACACTACCCTGCAATAACCACTCAAGATGAAAATTATGACAAACCATAAAGAAGAGAACAGGTTATTATCATTATATTCTATGGGGATCCTTGATACAAAATATGAAGAACGATTTGACAGATTGACGAGGATTGCCACCAAACTCTTTGATGTACCAATAGCACTTGTTTCATTAATTGATAGAGACAGGCAATGGTTTAAGTCATGTTATGGGCTGAAGATAAAAGAGACAGATAGAAGTGATTCATTTTGTACAATAGCAGTAGATCTTAGTGAACCATTAATAGTGCCCGATGCAAGCCTTGATCCAAGATTCAAAGAAAATAAATTAGTTAAAAATGATCCTTATATCCGGTTTTATGCAGGGCATCCCGTAAGACTGCCAGATGGTGAGATAGCTGGAACAATATGTATTATTGATACAGAACCAAGAGTATTAACCAGAGATGACTTCTTATTGCTTAAAGATTTAGCAGAAATCGTAGAGGATGAGTTTAGAATAATAAACGAAGCAACTACTGATCCTTTGACAGGTATATGTAACCGGCGTTCTTTCGCCCTAATGACGGATGAATCGTTAAGAAAAGCCAAAAAAAAGAAAAAAACATTCTGTGTTCTGATCATAGATCTCGATAATTTTAAACCAATCAATGATAACTTCGGTCATTCAGAAGGTAATGAAGTACTTTGCAATTTTGCAGATATGCTGGAAGATCTTAGTAGTTCAAAAAGCGTTGTTGCAAGATTAGGAGGTGATGAATTTGGTGTTCTATTACCCGAGTCAACCTATAAAGAAGCAGAAGAATTCCTTCATAAATTGAGGGCCGGGATTACCAGCTACAATCTTAATTCTCAAAAAAAATACAACATAGATTTTTCTGCAGGGATTATTGAATATGATGAGAAAATTCATACTGAATGCTCTGCTATCATGCAGGATGCAGACGAAAGAATGTATGAAATTAAAAAGGGAAAACGATAGTATATGAAAAAATAGGACATACAGCCCTATTTTTTTTGGCCCCTCAAAAAATCAATCAGTTGATCACCTGACAAAGGCTTCGAATAATAATAACCTTGAAATTCATCGCAATTCATATTTTTTAGCAATTCAAACTGTTCATTATTTTCCACACCTTCTGCGACTATACCTAAACTGAAAGCTTTTCCAAGAGACACTATGCTTCTTACAATAGATAAGTCCCGTGCAACGTGGGCAATACCACTAATGAATGTTCTGTCTAACTTAATCGCATCAAATGGAAATTCTCTTAGATAGTTGAGAGAGGAATATCCAGTCCCAAAATGGCTTTGTTGAATAAATCGAACTTTTGCTGAGTTGAAGGATCAGATCACGTATCTTCCCGACAACGCAGACCGTTCCGTGGCAAAGCAAAAGTTCAAAATCACCAACTGGCCCACCTACAATAAAGCCCTCATCAACCGTGGCTCCATAACTTTCTGGCTGGATGATGAAGCTATTCAGGCCTGGTATGAGTCAGCAACACCTTCTTCACGAGGCAGACCTCAGCGCTATTCTGACCTTGCCATCACGACTGTGCTGGTCATTAAACGCGTATTCAGGCTGACCCTGCGCGCTGCGCAGGGCTTTATTGATTCCATTTTTTCTCTGATGAACGTTCCGCTACGCTGCCCGGATTACAGCTGTGTCAGCAGGCAGGCAAAGTCGGTTAATGTCAGTTTCAAAACGCCCACCCGGGGTGAAATCGCACACCTGGTAATTGATTCCACCGGGCTGAAGGTCTTCGGTGAAGGCGAGTGGAAAGTCAAAAAGCATGGCCAGGAACGCCGCCGTATCTGGCGTAAGCTGCATCTCGCCGTTGACAGTAAAACACATGAAATCATCTGCGCTGACCTGTCGCTGAACAATGTGACGGACTCAGAAGCCTTCCCGGGTCTTATCCGGCAGACTCACAGAAAAATCAGGGCAGCATCGGCAGACGGCGCTTACGACACCCGGCTCTGTCACGATGAACTGCGGCGTAAGAAAATCAGCGCGCTTATCCCACCCCGAAAAGGTGCGGGTTACTGGCCCGGTGAATATGCAGACCGTAACCGTGCAGTGGCTAATCAGCAAATGACCGGGAGTAATGCGCGGTGGAAATGGACAACAGATTATAACCGTCGCTCGATAGCGGAAACGGCGATGTACCGGGTAAAACAGCTGTTCGGGGGGGCACTGACGCTGCGTGACTACGATGGTCAGGTTGCGGAGGCTATGGCCCTGGTACGAGCGCTGAACAAAATGACGAAAGCAGGTATGCCTGAAAGCGTGCGTATTGCCTGAAAACACAACCCGCTACGGGGGAGACTTACCCGAAATCTGATTTATTCAACAAAGCCTATAAAAGAAATAAAGAAAAAGATGAAACTGGCTAGCACATATGAGTTGTATCAATTCGCGTATATGTTAAAATCACTCACGGACTCGACCTAATCTGACCTGCTCCCCGTTGATTAATACACCGTGATGTTAGTAATGTCTTCATAAGCCACATGAGGACATCCCCATGAAGAAGCGTTTTTCCGACGAACAGATCATATGTATTCTCCGCGAGGCCGAAGCCGGCGTTTCTGCCCGTGAGCTCTGCCGTAAGCACGCCATTTCCGACGCCACCTTTTACACATGGCGTAAGAAGTATGGCGGTATGGAGGTGCCTGAGGTTAAGCGCCTGAAGTCGCTTGAGGAAGAGAACGCCAGACTCAAGAAGCTGCTTGCTGAAGCCATGCTGGATAAGGAGGCGCTTCAGGTGGCTCTTGGGCGAAAGTACTGACGACAGACCAGAAGCGGGAAGCCGTGGAAGTCATGTGCGAGGCTAAGGGTCTGTCGCAACGTCGTGCCTGCAGGCTGGCAGGTCTGTCCCTGTCAACCTGCCGATATTCGGCTCAGCGTCCGGCTGCTGACGCGCAGCTGTCTCTACGCATCACAGAGCTGGCACTTGAACGCCGCCGTTTTGGTTACCGGCGTATCTGGCAGCTTCTGCGACGTGAAGGTCTTTGCGTTAACCACAAGCGGGTTTACCGCATCTATCAACTTAATGGCCTGAGTGTAAAACGCAGACGACGTCGTAAAGGGCTGGCAACAGAACGTCTGCCGCTGCTCCGCCCGATGGCGCCCAATCTGACCTGGTCAATGGATTTCGTCATGGACGCACTGGCCACAGGTCGCAGGATCAAGTGCCTGACCTGCGTGGATGATTTCACAAAGGAATGCCTGACGGTCACTGTTGCCTTCGGGATTTCAGGCGTGCAGGTCACGCGTATTCTGGACAGCATTGCGCTGTTTCGCGGCTATCCGGCTATGATAAGAACCGATCAGGGCCCGGAGTTTACCTGCCGCGCACTCGATCAGTGGGCTTTTGAGCATGGTGTGGAGCTGCGACTTATCCAGCCCGGCAAGCCAACGCAGAACGGATTTATTGAGAGTTTTAACGGACGCTTTCGTGATGAATGCCTGAATGAGCACTGGTTCAGCGATATTGTTCACGCCAGGAAGATCATTAATGACTGGCGACTGGATTATAACGAGTGTCGACCACATTCATCACTGAATTACCTGACGCCGGCTGAATTTGCAGCGGGCTGGCGAAACGGGAAATATGAAGAAAAACCAACCGACATTACTAACTGAAGGTTGTATCTAACTCTGGGGGCAGGTCAAATCTCCTTTTTTAATTGTTAACACAGGTATTTTTATGTTATTGTATGTTGTTTTGTCTATTTCGCTGGTTTTATTATATGGGATGATAATAAAATATAAAGTGAAGTCAAGGAAATCACAGGGTACTGTAAAAAAGCCTATGGCAATCAGAAATAATAGAAATCTAAAGTAGATTCAAAGAGAATAGCTTTCGGGTATAAATGTAGTTATTCCGTCTTCAGTAAGTTAATGATAAATGCTTTACTCTACCTGATGTTATACAGGACGAGTTTTTCTCACTTTTATCTAATGTGTATATTGTTTTTTCTTTATATCTAAAACTGAAGTCATTGATTCCAGACAGGGCGCGATGACGGTAGTTATCCCGCCTTGTCATCGCACAAGAATACTGAAACTCTACGGCCAATCCGACTGACCAGAATAATCAGAATTATTATTGCACAACAAATTTCATTTTCCTCACGTCAGTGATTCCGGCGGGCGTTAAGTAAAAACGGAGATGTTCTGCCAAATAATTTATGATTTAATGTAGCTCTATATTATTTTTCCCGGAAATTAGTTGCAACAGATATATTCTGTCTTTCTCAATGAGAGCTGGAAATGTATCGCCAGCAGCTGCCAGCAGAGACCATACTTCCAGGATAGCATAGGCCTTTGTATATTCAAGTGCGAAACCTAACCCTTCCAGAGAACCTGCTCTGCGAATATGTTCACATATTGCATTTTCACATACCCGTGTTAAGGCTTCATAACTGAGCGAAAAATCATATTTTTTATCCATCTTAAGCTATCTTCACCCAAATGCAGATATCCGGTTACACGTTGCAATGCGTAACATTATCAATAATAACCCGATTATAACATGAATTTTCGTTTTGTAATGCCGATGTCACACAACATTTTACTCTGTTTTTTTCAAAAAAGAGTGTCTTTATTTTGGTGTACACCTTAGTGTGCGATCGCCCAGCAAGAAATGAATATTCGTTCTATACTAGTGGGTAAAAAACCGCATTACATGCATCGCTTAAAAGTTGCACCATGCATCTGGAGCCTTCACGAGGCTATTAATAACGCATGAATTATCTCTGTAAATCATAACCAGTATCTATCCGAACCATGTCACATTATTTGATTCATACCCGGGATGAGTAAGGCAAGAATAGGTATACTGGAATAGTATGTTCAGTGCCAGCTAATCGGTCAGTGAAGTTGGCGAAAATATAGCTTTATATCTTTTCAATTTGAGGGGAGATCTGCATGGTTAGTCGTAAGCTGGAACGTTTGATTAGCCCTGGAAAGTGGATACATAATCTATCAGTCCTCTCTTTATCGATTCTTTCAGCTGGTATATTTTTTTTGTATTATCTGAGAGCGTATCTTACCTGATTTTTCGGGATAAAATTAAAGACTATACTTCCGATGTGCTTGTTCGCTCTGAATCGCTCCTGGTTCAGACTGAATCTGTCAAGACTGCTGCAAAGTCACATTTGAATATAGGAGACAGTCCATGTACTAATGAAAATATCCTACATCTTCGGGTTGTAGTATGGCCCTATCCGTTGATTAAAGATGTTGGCTACATCATAAAAGGAGAATTAGCCTGTAGTGCTCTGTGGGGGAGTTTACGTCCCACCTTAAGTCTGGAACATTTTGATAAAAAATGGACTTCGCGGGAAGGAGTGTGGCTTTTTGGTATTAAGCTTATGGATGATATATCCGTCAATGGATATATTTCTGAAGGTATTATGGTGACCCTATCACCATTTGTCTTCAGACGATTCGAAACTGATATGTATTCAAAAAACTTTAGCGCTGTTGTCGGAAATAGTAAGCATGACAGGCATTACTTCAATATAGGACCTGATGCTCCTCTTCTTGATCGGCATGATAGCGTTCCACTAAGGTTTAGAGTGTTTAGGGCATGTAGCCTACATTATGATCTCTGTGTTGCAGGAGGTGGGTATTTTACGGGGATATTTTCAGAGCACTGGAGCATACAAATGTTATTAGTAACAGTGTCACTACTTTCCGGTTTAATGATTTATATTATCATTATGAACAGAGCAGAACTCAATAGTTCACTATCTGCAAGGTTTGTAAAGGCTTTGAAAAATGAAGCCCTGTCGCTGGTCTATCAACCTATTTACAGAATTGAAGACGGACAGATCTGCGGATTTGAGGCCTTGCTCAGATGGAAAGATGAAAGACTCGGGAATATTAGCCCTGAAGTATTTATACCGCTTTCTGAAAGGGAAGGGTTGCAGGAGGATGTGACTTTATTCGTCATTAACCATGCTATCCGAGAATTTATCCATACTGCTATTCAGAATGAAATATTTTTGAGCGTAAACATTAATCCAAGCGATCTTGATTCAGAAAAATTCAGGGATAAACTACTAGGATTAATTTCTGAATATAACATCCCATATAAAACAATCCTTCTTGAAATTACGGAGCGTCAAGGAGGGGATTTTGAAGGTATGAAAATTCACATTGATAAATATAAAAATCATGGTGTCAGGTTTGCCATCGATGACTTTGGGACAGGATATTCTAATCTTAATCTGGTAACTGCGCTTGATGTAGATGAAATAAAAATAGACAAATCGCTAACTAGTGCTATTGGTACTGAATCTTTACGATATGATCTTCTTCCCGGACTGCATGAGATGTTCCGCTCCATTGCAGATAAGATTGTGTTTGAGGGTGTAGAGACTCAGGAGCAGGTGAACTATCTGAAGACGTTCTGGCCACAGAGTTATGCTCAGGGCTGGTATTACTCCAGAGCGCTTCCGCTGGAAGAAGCGAGAAAACTTACCATCCGGGAATTGAACTGACCGGCACTTTCAGCGCAAACACTCAGCAATTGCTTGCCGATCAGCTGGTAGAAATTGAAGGGCAGTGTAATCACCTGCTGCTGGCGCAGGGGAAAGCGTTACTGAAAAGTCGTTCTGAACTGCTTAAATAACAGAGAAACCAGGATGTGATTTGATGCAAAACACGGAACAGCGAATGTAATATTTACTGAGATGAGCGAGCTTTGTCTCATAGTACAGAGGAGTCGGGGCTGCCAGTATCCGGTAGACAGCATTATTCGTCTGCAACATAACTCTGCTGGTTGCTGCGGATAACTACTCAGCGCCTTCCAGAGATGGCATTGATGAAAGTAGTAGAAAAAACCTGGAATCTTTGAAGATGTGTCCCTACCTCAGGGGGCTGGAGTGCCATCTGGCCCTAATTCAGCACAGTGCTGCAGATATGTGTTATGTACAAGTAGACACTGTCTTGAAAATCAGAAGTCGTTGAGGGTTGAATGCAATTCCAATATTTGCTTCAGCAGATAACGAGGACCTCTATCTATTGCATCTAGTGAATAGGAAGCCGTTTCCATTTTTCTCTAAAGCAACTGGTGTTGACATCCTGAATTCCTTCAAATGTCTGATATTCCTTTTTTCAAAGCACTAGGGAAGGTGCGAACAAGTTCCTGATATGAGATCATCATATTCATCCGGAGCGCATCCCAGAGGGACATCATGAGCCATCAACTCACCTTCGCCGATAGTGAATTCAGCACTAAGCGCCGTCAGACCCGAAAAGAGATTTTCCTCTCCCGCATGGAGCAGATTCTGCCATGGCAGAATATGACCGCTGTCATCGAGCCGTTTTATCCCAAGGCGGGCAATGGCCGACGGCCCTATCCGCTGGAGACCATGCTGCGTATTCACTGCATGCAGCATTGGTACAACCTGAGCGACGGTGCCATGGAAGATGCCCTGTACGAAATCGCCTCCATGCGCCTGTTTGCCCGATTATCCCTGGATAGCGCCCTGCCGGATCGCACCACCATCATGAATTTCCGCCACCTGCTCGAGCAGCATCAACTGGCCCGTCAATTGTTCAAGACCATCAATCGCTGGCTGGCCGAAGCAGGCGTCATGATGACCCAAGGCACTTTGGTGGATGCCACCATCATTGAGGCACCCAGCTCTACCAAGAACAAAGAGCAGCAACGCGATCCGGAGATGCATCAGACCAAGAAAGGCAATCAGTGGCACTTTGGCATGAAGGCCCACATTGGTGTCGATGCCAAGAGTGGCCTGACCCACAGCCTGGTCACCACCGCGGCCAACGAGCATGACCTCAATCAGCTGGGTAATCTGCTTCATGGAGAGGAGCAATTTGTCTCAGCCGATGCCGGCTACCAAGGAGCGCCACAGCGCGAGGAGCTGGCCGAGGTGGATGTGGACTGGCTGATCGCCGAGCGTCCCGGCAAGGTAAAAACCTTGAAGCAGCATCCGCGCAAGAACAAAACGGCCATCAACATCGAATACATGAAAGCCAGCATCCGTGCCAGGGTGGAGCACCCGTTTCGCATCATCAAGCGGCAGTTCGGCTTCGTGAAAGCCAGATACAGGGGGCTGCTGAAAAACGATAACCAACTGGCGATGTTATTCACCCTGGCCAACCTGTTTCGGGTGGACCAAATGATACGTCAGTGGGAGAGATCTCAGTAAAAACCGGAAATAACGCCAGAAATGGTGGAAAAAATAGCCTAAATAGGCTGATTCGATGTGTTTGCGGGAAAAAAATCGGCCCAGATCCGCGAAATTTTAATCAGCGAGTCAGCTTGGGAAGAAATGACCTGCTTATTCGCACCTTCCCTAGAAAAATACCCGAAAGCTGTTAATCTAATACATTGACTGACCATACAGTACAGCGTTATTTTGTTGGGTTTACTTCACGTACTTTTTATTGTCGGATACTGTTGGGAAAAGACACAAAGAAGCAAGCCATTAAGCGGAATACTGCGTAGGGTTAGAATATACAATTAACTTTTCCGTGATAGGACTAGTGATAACAATATTTCCAGCATGGGCTGACAGGAGTATAGATGGAACTGCTCTCCATAGGTTAATACATCTCGCAATTAACACGCCCGCATATGCCACAAAACTGACGCCCATTCTCGGAATTTTTTTTGCCATTATCTTTCCTGCGGCCTAATTACTTTCCCCACAACTATGGTTTTTTATTAGAGTCTTCACCACTAAATAAATTATAATAAATTGATTTTATTAGACATCTGTCAGAATCTATATGGTCAGCACGTATTGCATGCTCTAATGTTTCAAATGCTAAATTATGCGCGGCCTCAGAAAATATCCCAGGCCAACCCTTACTCAGCATAGACAGTCCTTTAAGGACTCTTATCTGTATCTCCCTCATACCGGCACCATCGCGCGCGACAGGTGAGAAAAAGTCTTCCAGTAGATCGTTATTCTGAAGTGGTGCAACATGAACTGAAGGATATTTCACTTCTATTTCATCAGATTTATTCTGCGCGTAAGTGGAAAGTATACGAACACCTCTGCCAATGACATCAATGGCGGTTCCAGGATCGTTCACTGCGGGGGAAAGTGCCCGGCAGGCTATTTCGGCCATGACGCTAAGACAAAATCGGGGATCCTGAGCAAATGAACGTACATCCGAGACAATAATCGTCTCAAGTAAATCGGCGCTGATTGATGACTCCTGGCCTTGACTCAGGTACAAAACGGGCATGGATGGATGGATGAAACTGCCTGGCTGCGCCACGAGGTATACATGACGGGGATCATTGGTCAGCAGCTTGCTAAGTTTCACCATATTAATATATTCAACATAGCCAATCTTCTTCGGATAAACTGCAACCGTTCCTTTCGGCTGTTCATTGTTCTCAAGCCATGGATATCCGCCGAGACAGGGATTTCTTGCTCTCGCAATAAATGTTTCGATGGCCGCCTGTTCTACTTTTGCCGTTGTCTCACCTACCCTTCCCAGAGAGGTCAAATGCTGTATCCAGCGAAGCAATGTGATGAGGATTAAGGCAATGACAACCAGTGTGACAATGAATAAAATGACTCTCCCCCTTTCTCCATAAGCTCCCATACTGAGGGCAATAATCCCTACCAGACTGAAGAGAAAAGAACCGATGAAGGTGGCCAGTACATTTTGTGTGGTTACGTCTTCAACAACTAAACGCGTAGCTCTGGGAGTCACATTAGTAGTGGCTGAACCGTAGGCTGTGACCATGATACTCAACGAAAAAGTGGTCACTGCCAGCATACTCGATGCCAGTATGTTCAGAATGTTATCGACTGCTTCCGCACCAACCTTCACGGAAACCGACTCAGGTATCATTGATTTAAAAAGAATTGATAAAAGGGCCGTTATTATCGCGACAATGGCGAATAACGTTGCCCTGAACCATAGCTTTTTAACTGTCTGCTTCAGAATCCATTTCCAGCGTGAAATCATTCTGCATTCCTCATATTGCGGCCGGGATAAATAATTGCCGCCCCCAGGACGGCATGTTGCTATTAACGAACGAGGTGCAGGAAGTGCAGATGTTTTTCGTACTGGTCCAGTATGTCATTAATCAGCTGCTCCTGGTTCCAGCCCATCACATCATAATTTTGACCGCCTTCTTTGAGATATACCTCAGCGCGATAATATCTATGTTGTTCAGTCTGCTGCTCATTATTATCCATCGCGGCGAGCGCGAAGGTCGGTGAGCTATACCCGCGAAGCCTCACTTCATATATAAAATTCAGCTCGTTACCCAAATCGACTTCAAGACGAATACGATCCTCGACTGCGTCACTGATGTGGCTTATCGTCCCCTGCTTGTTCAGCTCTTCCTGAACCAGCGTCATGGCGGGCTGGATGACGTCGTCCATAAAACGTTTCACAAGAGATCGCTTCGGCAGATACGCGATATTGCGTAACCTTCTCTGCCAGGGAATTGGGTTACGTGCAGCCGTAGGAGCAATTGTCGCCATGCTCAGGCTTTCACGCTTGGTCAAATCCCGGCGCAAAGCTTTTAAAAGTCCGTATATGGATATCAGTAAGATCACTGAGAAAGGCAATGCACTCGCTATTGTCACTGTTTGCAGCGCACTTAGCCCTCCGGCAAGGAGAAGCGCAATTGCGACAATGCCCATGAGCGAGGCCCAAAATATTCGCTGCCAGACGGGTGTGTTTGCCACTCCACCTGTTGCCAGAGTATCAACTACCATTGCCCCCGAGTCAGCAGACGTGACAAAGAAGACGATGACCATCGCCATTGCGATGAATGACAGCACGGAAGAGAACGGGAAATGCTCCAGGAAATTAAACAGGGCCAGCGCCACATCCTGCTGAACAGTATTGGCGAGGTCTGTGGCCCCCTGGTTCATAATGAGATAGATCGCGCTGTTACCAAACACTGTCATCCACATTAGCGTAAAACCCGCGGGAACAAACAGCACGCCGGTGACAAACTCGCGAATGGTTCGCCCGCGGGAGACCCGTGCGATGAACATCCCCACAAACGGCGACCATGAAAGCCACCATCCCCAGTACAGTAATGTCCAGCCCCCCAGCCATTTGCTCGACTTAGGCTCATACGCGTAAAGGTTGAACGTTTTACTCACCAGTTCCGAAAGATAACCGCCCGTATTTTCCACAAATGACTTCAGCAGAAGCACGGTTGGTCCCAGACACAGGACCAGCGCCAGGAGCAACAACGCCAGACCCAGATTGAGCTCAGACAGGATACGTATTCCCTTATCCAGGCCGGACACCACTGAAATCGTCGCTAACCCCGTGATGACCACGATCAGAATAACCTGCACCGTTTCATTGATGGGCACCCCGAAAAGATGGTTCAAACCGGCATTCACCTGCAAAACGCCGTAACCCAGCGATGTCGCGACGCCAAAGACCGTGCCTATAACAGCGAAAATATCAACCGCATGACCTACAGGCCCGTATATGCGATCGCCAATAATGGGATAGAGTGCGGAGCGCAGAGTTAAAGGCAGACCGTGACGGTAACTGAAGAACGCCAGAATCAGCGCCACAATGGCATAAATTGCCCATGCGTGCAGTCCCCAGTGGAAGAAGGTCAGACGCATTGCTTCCTTGGCTGCCGCAACGGTTTCTGGCGTGCCAACGGGAGGCGAAAGATAATGCATTACAGGTTCGGCAACGCCAAAGAACATCAGGCCGATCCCCATCCCTGCCGAAAAAAGCATCGCAAACCAGGAATGGTAGCTGAAATCAGGCTGCGCATGGTCCGGGCCCAGCTTGATATCACCGTAGCGTGAGAGTCCAAGGAACGTGACACTTAGTAAAATCAGGGCCACAGCAAGGATGTAGAACCAGCTGGCATTCGTGAAGATTTGTTGCTGTAGTAGTTTAAAATTTTTGTCGGCGACATCCGGGAATACGGCGGCAAAGGCGACAAGAAGGAAAATTAGCAAAGCAGATGTAAAGAATACCGCTTTGTTAATCTGGCTTGTAGACTTCTTCGGGATTGTATCATTATCACTCATAATCATTTATTCCATTAATTAAATCCGCACTGGATAGACGGTACTACCTTTCACAGAGTAGCAAAGTTCAACTGGCTATGCGGCGTTAATCGGAACGCATGGTGTAATGAGTTCCGATACAAATCATCCGATATTCGGTAATGACTCCAACTTACTGATAGTGTTTTATGTTCAGATAATGCCCGATGACCTTGTCATACAGCTCCACCGATTTTGAGAACGACAGTGACTTCCGTCCCAGCCTTGCCAGATGTTGTCGCAGATTCAGGTTATGTCGCTCAATGCGCTGAGTGTAACGCTTGCTGATAACGTGCAGCTTTCCCTTCAGGCGGGATTCATACAGCGGCCAGCCATCCGTCATCCATACCACGACCTCAAAGGCCGACAGCAGGCTCAGAAGACGCTCCAGTGTGGCCAGAGTGCGTTCACCGAAGACGTGCGCCACAACCGTCCTCCGTATCCTGTCATACGCGTAAAACAGCCAGCGCTGACGTGATTTAGCACCGACGTAGCCCCACTGTTCGTCCATTTCAGCGCAGACAATCACATCACTGCCCGGTTGTATGCGCGAGGTTACCGACTGCGGCCTGAGTTTTTTAAGTGACGTAAAACCGTGTTGAGGCCAACGCCCATAATGCGTGCACTGGCGCGACATCCGACGCCATTCATGGCCATATCAATGATTTTCTGGTGCGTACCGGGCTGAGAGGCGGTGTAAGTGAACTGTAGTTGCCATGTTTTACGGCAATGAGAGCAGAGATAGCGCTGATGTCCGGCAGTGCTTTTGCCGTTACGCACCACGCCTTCAGTAGCGGAGCAGGAAGGACATCTGATGGAAATGGAAGCCACGCAAGCACCTTAAAATCACCATCATACACTAAATCAGTAAGTTGGCAGCATTACCAATCATCTGTTCTCCAATGACTGGTCTAAAAACTAGTATTAAGACTATCACTTATTTAAGTGATATTGGTTGTCTGGAGATTCAGGGGGCCAGTCTAGTGATCTTGACCCTCCATCTCCGAACAGCTTTTGTATCTTAAGTTAACGATGTCCGCTGCCGCCGGTATTCCCTCGGGGAGTGATATCCCAGCGCGCTGTGCGGGTGGTTTTCATTGTAATGCGTGAACGCTACTGCAAGGTTTCGCAGTGCTGTTCTCACATCCGGTTTTGGCATGAACGCGATATAGTCTTCTTTCATCGTTTTCACGAACCGTTCGGCCATGCCATTACTCTGCGGGCTGCTCACCGCTGTTGTGCAGGGCTCCAGATTCAGCTCTCTCGCGAACCTCCACGTTTCATACGCGGTATACGCTGAACCGTTGTCCGTCAGCCACTGCACCGCTGTATCGGGCAACCTGTCGCCGAAGCGCTTTTCCACCGACCTCAGCATCACATCCTGCACGGTTGAACTGTCATAGCCTCCCGTGCTTGCTGCCCAGTCTATGGCCTCACGGTCGCAGCAGTCCAGCGCGAACGTTACCCGCAGTTTTTCGCCGTTGTCGCAGCCGAACTCGAAGCCATCTGAACACCAGCGCATATCGCTTTCTGCCACCGCTATCTTGCCCTTATGTTCACGCTTCGGTCGCTCTGGTTTGTCATGCAACAACAACAGGTTATGCTCGCTCATTATCCTGTAAAGCCGTTTGGCGTTCACAGGTGGCTGTCCCTCTGTGCGACGTTGCTTGCGCAGGATGCCCCACACGCGTCGATAACCATAACTCGGCATATCGCTGATGATGTCGAGGATAGCCGACAGTATTTCTTCGTCTGCTTCGTCATTACGCCGGTTACAGCGCTTGTCCTGCCAGTCGGCAGAACGGTTAATCCGCAGTGACAGCTGCGCACGCGACACGCCCATGGTGCGGCTGACCAGGGCTATTCCCCGTCCTTTGGCAACAAGGGCGCGTGCGCTATCCATTTTCGCGACTGGCCGTACTCCACGGCTTCTTTCAGGATCTCAACTTCCATCGTCTTCTTGCCCAGAAGGCGCTGAAGTTCCCGGACCTGCTTCAGAGCAGCAGTAAGCTCAGAAGCAGGAACGACTTCCTCTCCGGCCGCAACGGCGGTGAGGCTGCCTTCCTGATATTGCTTCTTCCACTTAAACAGCAGGCTGGGCTGGATACCATGCAGGCGGGCGACATGGGAGACATTCATGCCCGGCTCCATCGTCTGCTGGATAATGGCGATCTTCTCCTGAGGAGTTTTACGTTTACGGGCTTCTTGCCCTAACAGGATCCCGGTCATCTCAAAATTGGCGTTAGTGTTAGACATATATTCAAGCCTATCTCTTATCTGGAGATACAGCTACTGTCCGGTGTTTCAGGGGGCTACATCATTATGGGCGTTGGCCTCAACACGGTTTTACGTCACTTAAAAAACTCAGGCCGCAGTCGGTAACCTCGCGCATACAACCGGGCAGTGATGTGATTGTCTGCGCTGAAATGGACGAACAGTGGGGCTACGTCGGTGCTAAATCACGTCAGCGCTGGCTGTTTTACGCGTATGACAGGATACGGAGGACGGTTGTGGCGCACGTCTTCGGTGAACGCACTCTGGCCACACTGGAGCGTCTTCTGAGCCTGCTGTCGGCCTTTGAGGTCGTGGTATGGATGACGGATGGCTGGCCGCTGTATGAATCACGCCTGAAGGGAAAGCTGCACGTTAACAGCAAGCGTTACACTCAGCGCATTGAGCGACATAACCTGAATCTGCGACAACATCTGGCAAGGCTGGGACGGAAGTCACTGTCGTTCTCAAAATCGGTGGAGCTGCATGACAAGGTCATCGGGCATTATCTGAACATAAAACACTATCAGTAAGTTGGGGTCATTACCCAGGCACAGTTAAGCAAAGAAGATCGCATTTACGTCAAAAAGTCCATTCGCTGGCTTACCCTGAAGCGACCCGGCAACCTGACGCCCGCAGAGCAAAAGGCGCTGGAGGTTGTAAAGCAGGCGATCCCAGCACTTGCCATGGCCTATGACTTCAAGGAAGCCTTCTTCTGCATCTACGACGAACCCGACAAGCAGAGTGCTCAGAACGCCTTTGAGGCTTGGAAGAACAGCCTGCCGCCTTATGGCATGGAGCCTTTCAAAAAACTGGTAAAAACGGTACACAACCATTACGACGACATCTTTGCCTACTGGGATGCGCCGTTCTCACTCACCAATGGCTATACCGAAGGGCTCAACGGTTTGATCAAGATGTCCAACCGGTTAGGTCGGGGTTATAGCTATGAGATCATCCGTGCAAAGACGTTGTACTCCAAAGAAGCCCGCAAGGTTGGCAGTGGTATTCGAGCAGGACGAGGCAAGGTCGAGTATGGACCGCACATTCCGACATTGTTGAAGCAGGCAGAAGGTGGAGAGTTGGATTAACGCGAGAGAGGGCGCGTCTGAGAATCCAACCAATGTTAGATTTTCGCAGGGTGGTGAAAAACAGAAAAATCCAACCAGAAGCAGCTTTTTGTCCGACTAAGAATCAAGGGTTAGAATGGATGAATTCCAACCCTAGAATGCAAATAGCCCATATAATAATTCCTTTCAGACAGGTACCGGTTAAGTGTAGCTGAGTCAGACAAAAAAGCCCCCTGACGGGGGGCAAAAATGTAGCAACGTTGTTTCAGGAAAATCTATCAGGGAAAAGGTAACAGCACGGATACTACCGTCGCATTCAGCCTGCATTGATCATGCGGCGGTGCGCTTCGGCCATGGCCTGATGTGGGCCGGATTGCCCGTTATTCATGAATTCATGAGCAACCGCTGCTCTTTCATGCTCATTCATCGCCGCGTAAGACGTTGACGGGACGGTCGTGGATACCGTGTTATTTCCCATCATCTTCTGATGACTTTCCACCATTTTCTGGTGAGCATCCGCCGAGCCGTTCGTCATGGTTTCATGAGCAATAATGGCCTGTTCATGCTGGTCCATACCGGTCATACGAGGAGCAGTCCCCTGGATCCCGACAGGAGCCTCAGCAGACTGCATCTGGTGAGCAGGAGCCTGTGCATTGTTGACGCGATCATGGATATTCACGGTTTCAGTGGCCCAGGCCGATGAAATTAAACCAAAGCCCAGCAAAGATGCTAATACGATATTTTTCATGATAACTCTCCATTTCTGAATTAGTGATGTCCGGGGAAGTACAACCGGTGTTTTCAGTTCCATAACTGAAACAAGTTCGGCAGCGTTTATTTCTCCGGAAGAGGGCTGGATATTCATTTCCTGGCGTACTCTGACGCCGGGTATTGATGAAGCAATCCAGCCTTCCTGATAAGTTGCACTAATTATATCGAATGGCTTCTGTTTGCTGCATGACAGGCTAATGACATCTTTGTCATTTACATCTTTATTTTCAGCATTGGGTTTCCGGGATCATTTTCTCCAGTCTGGGCACGGATAAGATAAAACGCGTGGAGCGTACGTCTGATTCCACCTGCACTCTTCCGTGATGTGCTTCCACGATTGACTTCACAATCGCAAGGCCGATGCCGCTGCCTTCTCCTTTTCGTTGTCTGGATGGATCCACCCGATAAAAACGGTCAAACAGCCTTGATAAATGTTCTTCAGGGATCGGTTTCCCCGGATTTTCAATCACAAGGTCAAAAAAGCTCTCCTGCTCTCTTATTGAGACGGTGATTGCCTGTCCCTCCGGGGTATAACGCAGGGCATTGGATAACAGATTATTGATCGCCCTTCTGAACATTTGTGGATCTCCCTCAACCAGGCAGGGCATCCCGTTAAATTTGAGCGTGATATTGCGTTCTTCGGCCCAGGCTTCGAAAAACTCGAAGACTTTCATGACTTCCGCTCTGAGGTCAAACATGACCCTGTCAGGTATCAGCTGATTATTATCTGCCTGTGCCAGGAACAGCATATCGCTGACCATTTTGGTCATCCGGTTATACTCTTCAAGACTGGAATAGAGGACATCCTCAAGTTCCCTCTGTGTTCGATCCTGACTCAGTGCGATTTCAGTCTGCGTCACCAGATTGGTGATGGGCGTTCTGATCTCATGCGCGATATCGGCAGAGAAATTGGCCTGGCGGGTAAAGACATCCTCAATCTTTCCAATCATATGATTGAACGAGATAACCAGTTGCTCCAGCTCAATGGGAACGCGTGTCGGTTCCAGTCGCGCATCAAGATTCTCGGAGGTGATGTTTTTAATGGCATTGCTGACATTACGAAGGGGCAGGTGCCCCTGACGGACAGCGATTCGAATGATCAGAACAATCAACAGGCTTATCACGACGGCAATCGCAATCAGGTTCTTTTTCAGCGCATCGAGGTAATGGAGATGGAAATTAATGGATAGGCCAGTCAGCATGACATAGTTCTGCTGTTTGCCCTGAAATATCGCCTGACCAGAGGAGGCGATAATCCTGTATGTTTCCATCTTCATTTCGGACCCGGTATCCATCGGTCCCGCAGGATCCTCCACCGTCCAGAGAAAGACATCCCGTGCGCGGCTGTGCTCGCTAAAATCTGCTGAATTCACTGCCGGGCGTAGTGCCGCCCCCTGAGCTGAGCTAAAGAGCACTTCACCCCTGGGATTGAGGAGCAAAAGGGCAACGTTGCGGTAGCTGGCAATTGATTCCTTTATTTTGCTTACTTTTTTTTCATCCGGATCTGCCGGGGACTGGAGTATACGGCTCAGTGTGGTGCTGATTTGTTGCAGATCGCTGACATCCTGCTCGGCAAAATGCTTTTCAACAGAATGCAGCATAAACCAGGTGAAGGCGATAAACGCCAGTATTGTGGACAGGCTGATAAAAAAGGTCAGCCGCAGAGCGAGTGAGAAAGGTCGTCTGGACGGTTTGCTATGCATCCGGGATCTCCAGCATGTAGCCCACGCCCCGCACTGTCTGGATCAGTTTTGTCCCGTAATCGTTGTCTATTTTAGCGCGGAGTCGCTTTACTGCGACATCAATCGCGTTAGTGTCGCTGTCAAAATTCATGTCCCAGACCTGAGAGGCAATCAGGGAGCGGGGAAGAACTTCTCCCTGATGGCGAATGAAGAATTCCAGCAAGCTGAACTCTTTACTGGTGAGCACAATGCGGTTCCCGGCGCGGCTGACTTTTCTGGATACGAGATCAACCGAGAGGTCAGCCACTTTAAGCTGGCTTTCCGTGATCATCGTGTTTCCCCGCCTGAGGAGGGTTCTTACCCGGGCGAGCAGTTCAGCAAACGCAAAGGGCTTCACCAGATAATCGTCCGCACCCAGCTCAAGTCCTTTGACCCTGTGTTCAATCGTGCCAAGGGCCGTCAGCAGTAATACCGGCATCCCCTTTCCGGCACTGCGCAGCATACGGATGATATCCCAGCCGTTTACATCAGGCAGCATGATATCCAGGATGACTAAATCATACTCGGCTGTCATGGCAAGATGATATCCGGTCAGACCATTATCAGCGTGATCCACGACGAACCCCGCCTCTGTCAGCCCCTTGCTGAGATATTCACCTGTTTTAATTTCGTCTTCAACGATTAATATTTTCATCATGCTCCCCGGCTGGCTGCTAATGTCATTTTATTGCGCCCACGATCGTTATCAACGGATTACAGCAAAAATGACAACATTGTCATTATCCTGTCACCCGGCAAACAGAGAGCGTTCGGTAAAGTATCCCTATCAATACTCTGGATTTCGTTTGAACCATTTACCAGGTCTGCCTGTACGAGAAGCGTTATGTTCAAATTAAAATTACTCAGCATCAGTACCATATTCATCCTGGCTGGTTGTGTTTCTCTGGCACCTGAATATCAGCGTCCGCCAGCTCCGGTTCCCCAGCAGTTTTCATTGTCTAAAAACAGTCTGACGCCTGCGGTAAACAGCTATCAGGATACGGGCTGGCGAAACTTTTTTGTCGATCCCCAGGTCAGCAGGCTGATCGGTGAAGCCCTGAATAATAACCGTGATTTGAGAATGGCTGCCCTGAAGGTTGAAGAGGCCCGGGCCCAGTTCAACGTCACGGATGCAGATCGTTATCCCCAACTGAATGCCTCATCCGGGATCACATACAACGGTGGTCTGAAAGGTGACAAGCCGACCACACAGGAGTACGACGCGGGTCTGGAGCTCAGCTATGAGCTCGATTTTTTTGGCAAACTTAAGAACATGAGTGAGGCTGATCGCCAGAACTACTTTGCCAGCGAAGAAGCCCGTCGTGCCGTACACATCCTGCTGGTCTCCAACGTTTCACAGAGCTATTTCAGCCAGCAACTGGCGTACGAACAACTCCGTATTGCGCGGGAAACGCTGAAAAATTATGAACAGTCCTATGCTTTCGTTGAGCAACAGCTCGTGACCGGGAGTACGAACGTTCTGGCACTTGAACAGGCGAGAGGACAAATCGAAAGTACCCGCGCCGAAATAGCCAAACGAGAAGGCGATCTGGCTCAGGCAAACAATGCCCTGCAACTGGTGCTGGGAACGTACCGCGCACTTCCGTCAGAAAAAGGGATGAAAGGCGGGGAGATCGCACCAGTAAAATTGCCACCAAATCTATCTTCACAAATTTTGCTGCAGCGACCGGATATTATGGAAGCGGAATATCAGCTGAAAGCGGCTGATGCCAATATTGGCGCAGCGCGAGCGGCCTTTTTCCCCTCCATTACCCTGACCAGTGGTCTTTCCGCAAGCAGTACGGAGCTGTCAAGCCTGTTTACGTCAGGAAGTGGAATGTGGAATTTTATCCCTAAAATTGAAATTCCTATTTTTAATGCTGGCAGGAATAAAGCCAATCTGAAGCTGGCTGAAATTCGCCAGCAACAATCGGTGGTTAATTACGAACAAAAAATTCAGTCAGCCTTTAAGGATGTTTCCGACACGCTTGCGCTGCGCGACAGTCTTAGCCAGCAACTTGAGTCACAGCAGCGTTATCTTGATTCACTTCAGATAACTCTCCAGCGTGCCAGAGGATTATATGCAAGTGGTGCTGTCAGTTACATCGAAGTGCTGGATGCAGAACGTTCCCTCTTCGCTACGCAGCAAACCATTCTCGATCTTACCTATTCCCGACAGGTTAACGAAATTAATCTGTTTACCGCGCTGGGTGGCGGTTGGGTAGAGTAAATTTATTTAATTAATCAGGAAATTAAAAATGCGTAATTCACTTAAAGCCGTTTTATTTGGTGCCTTCTCTGTCATGTTTTCTGCCGGTCTTCATGCTGAAACACATCAGCATGGCGATATGAATGCTGCCAGTGATGCTTCGGTACAGCAGGTTATCAAGGGCACCGGTGTCGTTAAAGACATTGATATGAATAGTAAAAAGATTACCATTTCGCACGAAGCAATCCCTGCTGTGGGCTGGCCTGCAATGACCATGCGCTTCACTTTTGTTAATGCAGACGACGCTATCAATGCCCTGAAAACCGGCAACCATGTCGATTTCTCGTTTATTCAGCAGGGCAATATCTCCTTACTCAAAAGCATTAACGTTACGCAATCCTGATTATCAGTCCGGAGCGAATACATCCAGTGCGCCTGAACATTCATTAAGGGATTACTGTGAATGAATGATCGGGCGCATATGCCAGGTGTTTTGATTTTTCAGCGAGAAATTGTATGGCTTCTTTAAAGATAAAATATGCTGCAATAATTATCAGCAGCCTCATAGCAGGGGGGCTGATATCGGTTACTGCCTGGCAGTATGTAAACTCATCACAAAAAACAGTACAAACCGAACAAAAGGCACCGGAGCGAAAGGTACTTTTCTGGTATGACCCGATGAAACCGGATACCAAATTTGATAAACCCGGAAAATCTCCCTTTATGGATATGGACCTGGTGCCGAAATATGCTGATGAAAGTGGCGATGAAAGCAGTGGCGGGATCCGTATCGATCCAACGCAGGTTCAGAATCTGGGATTAAAAACGCAAAAAGTCACGCGAGGAATGCTGAATTATTCCCAGACAATCCCGGCTAATGTCAGTTACAACGAGTATCAGTTTGTCATTGTGCAGGCGCGCTCTGACGGTTTCGTCGAAAAAGTGTATCCCCTGACGATTGGCGATCATGTGAAGAAAGGCACTCCGCTTATCGATATCACCATTCCTGAATGGGTTGAGGCACAAAGTGAGTTCCTGCTGTTATCCGGTACAGGCGGTACGTCAACCCAGATAAAAGGGGTTCTGGAGCGACTTCGTCTGGCTGGTATGCCGGAAGAGGATATTCAAAGGCTGCGTTCAACCCGCACAATCCAGACCCGTTTTACCATTAAAGCACCTATTGATGGTGTCATTACTGCGTTTGACCTGCGCACCGGCATGAATATTTCGAAAGATAAAGTAGTGGCTCAGATTCAGGGGATGGACCCGGTCTGGATCAGCGCTGCAGTGCCAGAATCTATCGCATATCTGCTGAAAGATACGTCGCAGTTTGAAATTTCGGTACCGGCTTATCCGGATAAAACATTCCATGTCGAAAAATGGAACATTCTTCCCAGCGTGGATCAGACAACCCGTACGCTTCAGGTCCGTCTCCAGGTTTCTAATAAGGATGAGTTTCTCAAGCCGGGCATGAATGCCTATCTGAAACTGAATACCAAGAGCCAGGAGATGCTGCTGATACCAAGCCAGGCCGTTATCGATACCGGCAAAGAACAGCGCGTGATTACTGTTGATGATGAAGGCAAGTTTGTGCCGAAACAGATCCACGTTCTGCATGAATCACAGCAACAGTCCGGCATCGGTTCCGGCCTGAATGAAGGCGATACCGTGGTGGTCAGTGGCCTGTTCCTCATTGACTCCGAAGCCAATATTACGGGCGCGCTGGAACGTATGCGCCACCCTGAAAAAACAGAAAGCAGTATGCCAGCAATGTCTGACCAGCCTGTAAATATGCATTCAGGGCACTGAGGAGACGACGATGATTGAATGGATTATCCGGCGCTCTGTCGCCAACCGTTTCCTGGTCATGATGGGGGCCCTGTTTCTCAGCATCTGGGGTACATGGACGATTATTAACACGCCGGTCGATGCCTTGCCTGACCTGTCAGATGTACAGGTCATTATCAAAACCAGCTATCCCGGCCAGGCCCCGCAGATTGTAGAAAACCAGGTCACCTATCCACTTACCACCACCATGCTGTCCGTACCTGGCGCAAAAACCGTGCGTGGTTTTTCACAGTTCGGGGATTCGTATGTGTATGTCATTTTTGAAGACGGCACCGATCTGTACTGGGCCCGTTCCCGCGTGCTGGAATATCTGAATCAGGTTCAGGGAAAACTGCCTGCCGGTGTGAGTTCTGAAATCGGTCCTGATGCCACGGGTGTGGGCTGGATTTTTGAATATGCCCTTGTCGATCGCAACGGAAAACACGACCTTTCAGAACTGCGCTCTCTGCAGGACTGGTTCCTGAAATTTGAGCTGAAAACCATCCCGAACGTGGCTGAGGTCGCTTCGGTTGGCGGCGTGGTGAAACAGTACCAGATTCAGGTCAATCCGGTAAAACTGTCCCAGTACGGTATCAGCCTGCCCGAAGTGAAACAGGCACTTGAATCGTCTAACCAGGAGGCCGGTGGCTCATCCGTTGAAATGGCCGAAGCGGAGTATATGGTCCGTGCCAGCGGTTATCTTCAGAGCATTGATGATTTTAATAACATCGTCCTGAAAACAGGTGAGAACGGCGTGCCGGTTTATCTGCGGGATGTTGCCCGCGTGCAGACCGGGCCCGAAATGAGGCGTGGTATTGCCGAGCTGAACGGCCAGGGAGAAGTCGCTGGCGGCGTGGTGATCCTGCGGTCGGGTAAAAATGCGCGCGACGTTATCACGGCAGTGAGGGATAAACTGGAGACGCTGAAGGCCAGCCTGCCGGAAGGCGTTGAAATCGTGACCACCTACGATCGCAGCCAGTTAATCGACCGGGCGATTGATAACCTCAGTTACAAGCTTCTTGAAGAGTTTATCGTTGTTGCTGTCGTTTGCGCACTGTTCCTCTGGCATGTCCGTTCTGCCCTGGTGGCGATTATTTCTCTGCCACTTGGCCTGTGTATCGCCTTTATCGTCATGCACTTCCAGGGACTGAACGCCAATATCATGTCGCTGGGAGGGATAGCGATTGCCGTCGGTGCGATGGTGGATGCCGCCATTGTGATGATTGAAAATGCGCACAAACGGCTTGAGGAGTGGGATCATCAGCATCCGGGTGAGCAGATTGACAACGCCACCCGCTGGAAGGTGATTACCGACGCCTCCGTGGAAGTGGGACCCGCGTTGTTCATTAGCCTGCTGATCATCACCCTGTCCTTTATTCCTATCTTTACCCTGGAAGGGCAGGAAGGTCGTCTGTTTGGCCCGCTGGCATTCACGAAAACGTACTCCATGGCGGGAGCGGCCGCACTGGCCATCATCGTCATTCCTATTCTGATGGGATTCTGGATCCGGGGGAAAATTCCTGCCGAGACAAGTAACCCCCTGAACCGGGTGCTGATCAAAGCGTATCATCCTTTGCTGCTGCGGGTCCTCCACTGGCCAAAAACAACCCTGCTGGTTGCGGCCTTGTCCATTTTCACGGTTATCTGGCCACTGAGTCAGGTGGGCGGTGAATTTCTGCCGAAGATTAACGAGGGCGATCTGCTGTATATGCCGTCGACCTTGCCTGGCGTCTCTCCGGCAGAAGCTGCAGCGCTCCTGCAGACAACAGACAAGTTAATCAAAAGCGTTCCTGAAGTGGCTTCTGTATTTGGCAAGACCGGTAAAGCAGAGACCGCAACGGATTCCGCGCCGCTCGAAATGGTGGAAACCACGATCCAGCTCAAACCTGAGGATCAGTGGCGTCCCGGCATGACAATTGACAAGATTATTGATGAACTCGACAGGACAGTCCGTTTACCGGGTCTGGCAAACCTCTGGGTGCCGCCTATCCGTAACCGTATTGATATGCTCTCAACCGGGATCAAAAGCCCGATAGGTATCAAAGTGTCCGGGACTGTTCTGTCCGATATCGACGCGACGGCGCAGAGTATCGAGGCGGTAGCCAAAACCGTGCCTGGCGTGGTGTCTGTCCTGGCTGAGCGACTTGAGGGCGGGCGCTACATCGATATCGATATCAACCGGGAGAAAGCTTCCCGGTACGGGATGACTGTGGGCGACGTCCAGCTGTTCGTCTCTTCAGCAATCGGTGGGGCTATGGTGGGTGAGACGGTTGAAGGCGTGGCCCGGTACCCTATTAACATTCGCTATCCGCAGGATTACCGTAACAGTCCGCAGGCGTTGAGAGAGATGCCAATCCTGACCCCAATGAAGCAGCAAATTACGCTGGGCGATGTTGCCGATATTAAGGTCGTTTCCGGACCAACCATGCTGAAAACCGAAAATGCCCGGCCAGCCAGCTGGATTTATGTTGATGCCCGCGGCAGGGACATGGTGTCGGTGGTGAACGATATTAAGACGGCCATCAGTGAGAAAGTGAAACTGAGACCGGGGACCAGTGTGGCATTCTCAGGACAGTTTGAATTACTCGAGCACGCCAATAAGAAATTAAAACTGATGGTACCGATGACGGTGATGATCATCTTCATCCTGTTATATCTGGCATTCCGCCGGGCTGATGAGGCCTTACTTATTCTGATGAGCCTGCCGTTTGCCCTGGTTGGCGGGATATGGTTCCTGTACTGGCAGGGCTTCCATATGTCAGTGGCGACCGGAACCGGGTTTATCGCCCTGGCCGGGGTGGCAGCAGAGTTTGGCGTGGTCATGCTGATGTATCTGCGTCATGCCATTGAAGCGCACCCGGAATTGTCCCGTAAAGAGACGTTCACACCGGAAGGCCTTGATGAAGCCCTCTATCATGGTGCCGTACTGCGTGTCCGGCCGAAAGCCATGACCGTGGCGGTGATCATTGCGGGTCTGCTGCCAATACTCTGGGGAACCGGTGCAGGTTCAGAAGTCATGAGCCGTATCGCGGCACCCATGATTGGTGGGATGATCACGGCTCCGCTGCTGTCCCTGTTCATTATTCCTGCCGCCTACAAATTAATCTGGCTGCGCAGACATAAAAAAAGCGTGTCCTGAACCTGAAAGGGCACCCCCTGTGGGTGTCCTTCTTTACTGATTCACCCTGACGTCAGGGTTTATATCGATAATATACAGAGGTGAGTATGAAAAAAGTGGTTCTAATGGCGCTGGCTCTCGGCCTTTCACTACCCGCGATGGCGAGTGAAAAAGTGATTGATATGTACAAATCTGAAAACTGTGGCTGTTGTTCCCTGTGGGGCAAAGCGATGGAAAAAGACGGGTTTGAAGTACGAACTCACGTCATGAATGATCAGGCGCTGTCAGCCCTGAAAGAAAAGCATGCTATTCCTGCAGGACTACGAAGTTGTCATACCGCGGTTGCCGGTAATTTGATCATTGAAGGCCATGTGCCTGCGACAACGATACATAAGGCAATGCAGTCTGGTTCGGGTATATACGGTCTCGCCACCCCCGGTATGCCAGCAGGAAGTCCTGGAATGGAGATGGGAGCCCGAAAAGAGGCTTACGATGTTATCGCATTCTCACCGGATGGAAGTAAAAAAGTCTTCCAGCGAATCGAATAGTCAGCGGAACGGCTGATAACGGGACGCCGGTAGCAGGCACTCCTGTGCCGGCGATATTCGTGGTAATCGCATCCATGACATACCCTGAAGACAGAAGATGCTTCGGTATGCATAAGGAGAGTTACTGTGAAAAATGACAATGCAGTGCAACACAACAACCAGACTGCTTCTGAGCAGACATTATCCCCGGACGAGGGCCACGTATTGCATAAGGTGAGAGATCCCGTGTGCGGGATGGCCATCCTGCCCGACAGGGCGCACAGCAGCATTCGATACCAGGACCACCAACTTTATTTCTGCTCCGCCAGCTGTGAGAGTAAATTTAAAGCCCATCCCGATCGTTATCTTACCGAAGATGCCAGTGAACATTCCCATCACCATCACCACGATCATCACGAAGTCAGCCCTGATCAGATAAAACAGCCTCACAACCAGGCGGAAAAAGAGAATTCTGAAGGTGTGTGGACATGTCCGATGCACCCGGAGATACGCCGCAGTGGTCCCGGAAGCTGTCCTGTCTGTGGAATGGCACTGGAGCCGCTCGTAGCTACGGCATCCACGGGGCCGAGTGATGAACTTCACGACATGACAAGACGCTTCTGGCTGGGGTTGTTGCTGGCGTTTCCGGTTCTGGTACTCGAAATGGGATCTCATCTGTTTCCCGACTTGAGGAATACAGTACCGCCACAGTACAACACATGGCTGCAGTTGCTTCTGGCCTCCCCTGTCGTGTTGTGGTGTGGCTGGCCATTCTTCGCCCGGGCCGGAATGTCGTTACGTAACCGCTCCCTGAATATGTTTACCCTTGTTGCAATGGGGACCGGCGTAGCCTGGGTTTACAGCGTCATTGCAACCGTCTTCCCCTCCTGGTTTCCTGCATCGTTCAGAAACATGGATGGCCTGGTGGCCGTTTATTTTGAAGCCGCAGCAGTTATTACGGTGCTTGTTCTGCTGGGACAGGTTCTTGAGCTGCGGGCACGGGAACAAACCTCAGGCGCCATTACTGCGCTTCTGAACCTTGCCCCCAAAACCGCCAGACGGCTGGATCATGACGGTCATGAAACGGATATTAATGCGGAAGATGTCCTGCCTGGCGATAAGCTCCGCATCAGACCTGGAGAGAGTATTCCGGTCGACGGTATCGTGATCGAAGGCAAAACAACCGTTGATGAATCGATGGTGACCGGGGAGTCTATGCCGGTTACCAAAACGAAGGGTGACCCTGTCATTGGGGGGACGATTAATCAGACAGGTAGTCTTATCATCCGTGCAGAGAAAGTCGGTGATGAAACGATGCTCTCACGAATTGTTCAGATGGTCGCTGATGCACAGCGTTCGCGTGCCCCCATCCAGAGAATGGCAGACAGCGTTTCAGGCTGGTTTGTTCCTCTGGTGATACTTATCGCGGTTGTTGCTTTCTTGATCTGGTCTGTCTGGGGGCCCGAGCCCAGGATGGCGCACGGTCTCATTGCGGCTGTGTCGGTCCTGATTATTGCCTGTCCCTGCGCGCTGGGACTGGCCACGCCGATGTCGATAATGGTGGGGGTGGGCAAAGGCGCCCAGGCCGGGGTGTTAATCAAGAATGCCGAAGCCCTTGAGCGTCTTGAAAAAGTGGACACGCTGGTTGTCGACAAAACAGGCACGCTCACGGAAGGTTCGCCTACGGTGACAGGGATTATCAGTCTCAGTCCGGGTGGGGAAATATCTCTTTTACGTGTAACAGCTGCAGTGGAAAAAGGTTCGCAGCATCCGTTGGGTATGGCTGTTGTCAGAGCCGCGCATGAAAAGGGGATCGTGATACCTGCCGTCAGTAATTTCAATGCCCCGTCGGGGAAAGGTGTCTCAGGCGATGTCGAAGGTCAACGGGTTGTTATTGGTAATGAACTGGCTATGCAGGAAAACAGTATCGTTATTGATAATCAAAAGGCCGTTGCGGATACGTTGCGGATGGAAGGCGCTACCGTTATCTATGTGGCCACAGACGGGAACCTTGCAGGCATGATAGCTATCTCGGATCCCGTGAAAGCAACCACGCCGGATGCGCTTAAAGCTTTGCGTCAGGCGGGGATCCGCATTGTTATGCTCACCGGGGATAACCAGCTTACTGCTGAAGCAGTCGCACGGAAACTGGGAATAGATGAGGTTGAAGCCGGGATTCTGCCGGATGGCAAAAAAGCAGTGATAACCCGACTGAAAGCGTCTGGCCATGTGGTTGCGATGGCCGGAGACGGTGTGAATGATGCCCCGGCGCTGGCAGCGGCTGACGTGGGTATAGCCATGGGAACGGGTACAGATGTGGCAATAGAAAGTGCTGGCGTTACCCTTCTCAAAGGCGATTTGATGATACTCAACAGGGCCCGTCATCTGTCAGAAATCACCATGAAAAATATCCGGCAGAATCTGTTTTTTGCGTTTATCTACAATGCTCTTGGGGTGCCTGTAGCTGCAGGTCTGCTTTATCCTGTGTATGGAATACTGCTGTCGCCAGTTATTGCGGCGGCGGCTATGGCCCTTTCCTCCGTTAGCGTCATTGCAAATGCGTTGCGTCTGAAAAGTGTCAGGCTCGGGAAATAACCCTGAATGAAGGGTCTGTTACTAACAGAAGGAGTCCGGTATGAAAAGTACCACCTATGCGCTTATTGCTGTCGCCGCGATTGCGGCATTTGCCCTCCTGCGCGAACACTGGTCACATGTGGCAGGTTACTGGCCATATCTGTTATTGCTGGTCTGCCCGCTAATGCATCTTTTCCACGGCCACGGAGGGCATGGAGATCATCAACATCAAGGAAGTGAAAACGATAAAAAAAATTAATCCGGCAGACGGGGCCGCGTCGCGGCCCCGTTATCAGTCCAGGTATCGTTCGTAGTCTCTGGCATGCGCAAAGGCATGCTGTTCAAGTTTGTTATCAGCGGGTGCCGCTGCCCGGAACGCCAGTGAGTTAACAGGATTGTTATTGATGACCAGCTCGTAATGCAGATGAGGACCGGATGAACGTCCGCTGTTACCGGATAACGCAATAGCGTCTCCCCGGGTAACCCTGGCCCCTTTAGTAACGAGTATTTTATTGAGGTGGAGATAGCGAGTTTTAACACCGGCTTTTCCCGTTACTTCAACAAAATATCCCATGGTACTGTTGTATTCGGCCCGGGTGATTTTTCCGTCGATGACGCTGACTATTTTCGTGTTCATGGGCATGGAATAATCAATGCCATTATGGGGACTCACTTTTCCCGATACCGGGTTAAGTCTTGCAGGATTGAAAGGCGAACTGAGTCTTGCTGTGGCCGGTAACGGATAATCGAGACTGCCTTTCCCGGAAGTATCGGAAAGGTTATAGAACTTTTTATCTGATATACGATACGCCGTGTAATTAAATGAACCGGACGTAAATTTATAGGCCACGACACGTGATTTTCCCGCTTTCTTTTGCAGTACGAGTTTTAATGATTCATTTTTTTTCAAATGCCGCAGATTAAACCGGGAAGGCAAGGAGCGCTGAAGAGTAGCGATCTCGTTCGATTCCAGCCCCGAGCGGGTGGCTGAAAGGTAGGCATTTTCTTTTACGACATCGGTAGAATACATTTACTGGAATTCGCCGTTAGCATGAACACTGCGGCGTATGCTAGGGGTTTTCAGGAGGCGTGTCATCTGTCAGTTAATCGGGAGCACCGTTGATGGTCGTCATTTTTGTAACATATCTTGTTTCCCGTTTGCTCCTGAAGCTCTGGGAACTGTATGACCAGCCCGACGGTGATGATTAACGGGACTGAAACAGGTTACGGCAGAGCAATATGGGGCTCATGTCCTGCTACGTAACCCGTCAGTAAAGCCCTGCTGCGCACCTGACGCTAAGCACTAACCCGCCTGCAGTTACCTGGTCGAATACAGCCCGCGAAGCTTTCTTGCCTGCGTCTGATGTGCTTCCGCACCGGCATTATTGACCTGCTCATGCACGAGAGCGGCTTTTTCTCCGGCATTCAGTTCGTTAAAAGAAGAAGACGAGGTCTTTGAATTTGCATCACTGCCGGACAGCATTTTTTTATGTTCCTCAATCATTTTCTGATGCGCATAGGACGCGCTGTTGTTCATAAATGAATGAGCAACAATGGCCCTTTCATGTTCATTCATTTCAGAGAATGAGGACGTGTTGTTTTTATTAACCCTGTCCGGTAAGTTTTCATGCGTCGAGGAGTTCACATGACTGACGGCTGAGGCATTATTAACAAATCGATGTGCTTCATGGGCAATATCACTGGACTGAGCAAAAGCTGCCCCACAAAATAAAGCTGTAAACGCAGTGGTCGTGATTAATATATTCATGTGTAATTACCTTCTGAGGTACATAAAAGATGTCCTTATGATCATATATAAAAAAATCAACCTGTGGGGAAGATGACGTAAATGTAATACAGCCACGTACATTACACGATTGTAATGAATTTGTTTCTTAAGGTGTGCTAGATTCATTTCATTGTAAGTGGATGAACCAGTAATTTAATTTAAATCGGTTCTCGAATTCTGTCAGTAACCATACTTTAAATAAGGGAATGCGCATGCTGTTGAAAACGTCTCGACGAACTTTCCTGAAGGGGTTAACCCTCTCTGGCGTAGCCGGAAGTCTTGGCGTATGGAGTTTCAATGCGCGTTCCAGTCTGAGCCTGCCAGTTGCCGCATCCCTGCAGGGTACTCAGTTTGACCTGACCATTGGTGAAACGGCCGTCAATATCACGGGCAGTGAGCGTCAGGCCAAAACAATCAATGGAGGCCTGCCGGGGCCCGTTCTTCGCTGGAAAGAAGGTGACACCATTACCCTGAAGGTCAAAAACCGTCTTAATGAACAGACGTCCATTCACTGGCACGGCATTATTCTTCCGGCCAATATGGATGGTGTTCCGGGGCTGAGTTTTATGGGCATAGAGCCTGATGATACCTACGTTTACACCTTTAAGGTTAAGCAGAACGGGACTTACTGGTACCACAGCCATTCCGGTCTGCAGGAACAGGAGGGGGTATACGGTGCCATTATCATCGATGCCAGGGAGCCAGAACCGTTTGCTTACGATCGTGAGCATGTGGTCATGTTGTCTGACTGGACCGATGAAAATCCTCACAGCCTGCTGAAAAAATTAAAAAAACAGTCGGATTACTACAATTTCAATAAACCAACCGTTGGCTCTTTTTTCCGCGACGTGAATACCAGGGGGCTGTCAGCCACCATTGCCGATCGGAAAATGTGGGCTGAAATGAAAATGAATCCGACTGACCTCGCGGATGTCAGTGGCTACACCTACACCTATCTCATGAACGGGCAGGCCCCGCTGAAAAACTGGACCGGACTGTTCCGTCCCGGTGAAAAGATACGCTTACGGTTTATCAACGGCTCGGCAATGACCTATTTCGATATCCGTATCCCCGGGCTGAAAATGACGGTCGTGGCTGCAGATGGCCAGTATGTAAACCCGGTTACCGTTGACGAATTCAGGATTGCCGTTGCCGAAACCTATGATGTCATTGTGGAGCCTCAGGGTGAGGCCTATACCATCTTCGCACAATCCATGGACAGGACCGGTTACGCTCGAGGGACACTGGCCACGAGAGAAGGGTTAAGTGCTGCCGTTCCCCCCCTCGATCCCCGTCCTCTGTTGACCATGGAAGATATGGGTATGGGGGGAATGGGACATGATATGGCAGGAATGGACCACAGCCAGATGGGAGGCATGGATAACAGCGGAGAGATGATGTCTATGGACGGTGCTGACCTTCCGGATAGCGGGACATCCTCCGCGCCCATGGATCACAGCAGCATGGCCGGTATGGATCATTCCCGGATGGCCGGAATGCCGGGTATGCAAAGTCATCCTGCGTCAGAAACGGATAACCCACTGGTTGATATGCAGGCGATGAGCGTCTCTCCGAAATTAAATGATCCGGGTATTGGTCTTCGAAATAACGGAAGAAAGGTTCTCACGTACGCGGATTTGAAAAGCCGCTTTGAGGATCCTGACGGACGTGAACCTGGCCGTACCATAGAACTGCATTTAACCGGCCACATGGAAAAGTTTGCCTGGTCATTTAACGGAATCAAGTTTTCAGATGCCGCACCGGTGCTGCTGAAATACGGTGAGCGGCTCAGGATCACGCTGATCAACGATACCATGATGACTCACCCCATTCACCTGCATGGTATGTGGAGCGATCTGGAAGATGAAAACGGTAATTTCATGGTTCGTAAACACACAATAGATGTTCCCCCTGGTACAAAACGCAGTTACAGAGTGACAGCAGATGCGCTTGGCCGCTGGGCGTATCACTGCCATTTGCTCTATCACATGGAAATGGGAATGTTTCGTGAAGTCCGGGTGGAGGAATGATGCGAATGAAGAGAAATTTGAAGGCCATACCTGTTCTGGTCGCCGGTTTGTTTACCTCACAGCTTTCTATTGCGGCGGGCTCCGTCTCTGCAGATCCCCACGCCGGGCACGACATGTCTGCCATGCAGATGCCAGCAGATGAGAATTTCACTGAGATGACGTCAATGGAGCCCATTGTAACTGAGAGCAGAACGCCAATTCCGCCTGTTACCGATGCCGACCGGAAGGCTGCATTCGGCAATTTACAGGGGCATGCGATTCACGACAGTGCGATTAATTATCTGGTTCTGCTGGATCAACTGGAATGGCAACGGTCGGATAACACCAACAATTTCAGCTGGAGTGTTAACAGCTGGATTGGAGGCGACACAGATCGGATTTGGCTAAAGAGTGAAGGTGAACGAAGCAATGGGGAAACGGAGGCGGCTGAAGCGCAGTTACTCTGGGGACATGCGGTTGGCCCATGGTGGGATTTGGTTGCGGGTGTCAGGCAGGATTTCAGACCTGCTTCTGCCCGGACCTGGGCTGCTGTCGGTTTTCAGGGGCTGGCACTCTATAATTTTGAGTCTGAAATTACGGGTTTTGTCAGTAATGGCGGAAAAGCAGCCCTTCGTCTGGGAGGAGAATACGACGTTTTACTGACTAACCGGCTCATACTCCAGCCATCCTATGAGGTGAATTTCTACAGTCAGGATGATGAATCGCGGGGTCGCGGCAGGGGACTGACTGACACAGAGCTGGGGCTCCGGCTGCGCTATGAAATACGCCGTGAGTTTGCACCCTATATAGGCGTTTCCTGGAATCAACTTTACGGGAAAACATCCGATATGGCGAAAAGAGAAGGTGAGAAAGACCATCAGGTAGTATTCCTGGCGGGAGCCAGAATCTGGTTTTAACGCACTGATATAAAACACTCAACTAAACAGGTAAATAAAATGTCGATTTTAAATAAAGCCATTCTTACAGGTGGCCTCGTTATGGGCGTTGCTTTCTCTGCTATGGCCCATCCGGAATTAAAAAGCTCTGTGCCACAGGCTGATTCAGCCGTAGCGGCCCCGGAAAAGATTCAGCTTAATTTCTCGGAAAATCTGACCGTGAAATTCTCAGGTGCAAAATTAACGATGACGGGTATGAAAGGCATGTCATCACATTCTCCGATGCCGGTCGCGGCAAAAGTGGCGCCAGGCGCTGACCCTAAATCGATGGTCATTATTCCGCGAGAGCCTTTACCCGCTGGCACTTATCGTGTTGACTGGCGCGCGGTTTCTTCAGATACGCACCCTATTACCGGTAATTACACCTTTACAGTGAAGTAATATTATGAACGACCTGATTATGATTGTTATTCGTTTTCTTCTTTATCTGGATTTGATGGTAATATTTGGATTGCCATTTTTTCAGATATATGGAATAAGCGGTGTCAGACATGAAACCTATAACCTGACTAATTTCAGGTCGTTTATAACCTTTGCTGTTGTTACAGGCATCATTCTTACTGGCATTAATATGCTCCTGGTATCTAATGCCATGAGTGGAGTAACTGACCTCAGAGAATTATCCATCCATGTTATCGAGATGGTGATAGAAGAAACTGATGTGGGTATTAGCTGGATTGTCAGACTCTGTGCCCTGTTTACCACACTCGGTGCTTTGTTCCTTTACACTAATAAGAGAGTATTGTCCTGCCTGCTGATGACGATGAGTGGGGGCGTGGCGCTGGCTACACTTGCCTGGGGAGGACACGCCGTTATGCATGACGGTCTGCATTACTATCTCCATTTACTGAGCGATCTGACCCATCTCGGCGCTGCAGGTGCCTGGACAGGTGCTCTGGTTGCATTTGCTATCCTGCTGATGCGCAGAAACGAGCATAATGCACAGAGCGTCATGGTGATATCTGACTCCCTGGCAAAATTTGCCACGGCAGGAACGGTGATTGTTGTAGCCCTGATCCTGAGTGCGCTGGTCAACTATCTGTATATTGCTGAGGGTAACTTAACTCCCTTATTCAACAGTTCCTGGGGGAGGATATTGCTTGCCAAGACGGCTCTGTTTGTTCTGATGCTTCTTCTGGCTGCAGCAAACCGGTTTCACCTGGGTCCCCGGCTTGAAGTTATGGTCAGGGAAGGGAATTATGATCGCAGCGTTGCCCTGATGCGAAACAGCATCCTGACAGAATTCGTTGTTGCGATTATCATTCTGGGCGCCGTAGCGTGGCTTGGAATGCTTGCTCCGTCTCAGATCAGCTAGGGGACAGCCAAAGCTCATGCGTGAGATTTTTACTTTCATATCAGCGAGTTGACCATGCAGCGTATTTTAATCGTTGAAGACGAACAAAAAACAGGTCGTTACCTGCAGCAGGGACTGGTTGAGGAAGGCTATCAGGCCGATCTCTTTAATAATGGCCGCGATGGTCTCGGGGCCGCGTCGAAGGGACAGTATGATTTGATAATACTGGACGTGATGCTGCCTTTCCTCGACGGGTGGCAAATCATCAGCGCACTGAGGGAGTCCGGGCACGAAGAACCGGTCCTGTTTTTAACCGCAAAGGACAACGTGCGGGACAAAGTGAAAGGACTGGAGCTTGGCGCAGATGACTACCTGATTAAGCCCTTTGATTTTACGGAGCTGGTT
Organism: Klebsiella quasivariicola; assembly: GCF_002269255.1. NCBI lineage: Bacteria > Pseudomonadati > Pseudomonadota > Gammaproteobacteria > Enterobacterales > Enterobacteriaceae > Klebsiella > Klebsiella quasivariicola. The sequence goes on from NZ_CP022824.1 coordinate 38,177, forward strand.
GCACGTGTAAGAACCCTACTGCGCCGGGCACGCTCGCAGGCCGCAACAGTCTGCACCATCGCCGATATGACCGTTGATATGGTGCGCCGGACCGTGATCCGTTCGGGGAAGAAGATCCATCTCACCGGTAAAGAATACGTTCTGCTTGAGTTGCTGCTGCAACGCACCGGAGAAGTGTTACCCAGGAGTCTTATCTCGTCCCTGGTCTGGAACATGAATTTTGACAGTGATACGAATGTGATTGATGTCGCCGTGAGACGTCTGAGAAGTAAAATTGATGATGACTTTGAGCCAAAACTGATCCATACCGTTCGCGGTGCCGGATATGTCCTGGAGATCAGAGAAGAGTGAGGTTCAAAATTTCCCTGACCACACGCCTGAGCCTGATTTTTTCTGCGGTGATGCTTACGGTATGGTGGTTATCAAGTTTTATCCTGATTAGCACCCTGAATGGCTATTTCGATAATCAGGACCGCGATTTTCTGACAGGTAAACTTCAGCTCACCGAAGAGTTTCTTAAAACAGAGACGTTCAGGAACAAAACGGATATTAAGTCATTATCAGAAAAAATAAACGATGCGATGGTGGGGCACAATGGCTTATTCATTTCTATAAAAAACATGGAAAATGAAAAAATTGTTGAACTCTATGCCAAAAATTCTGTTGTTCCAGCGGTCCTGCTTAATAAGTCGGGTGATATTCTCGACTATATGATCCAGACGGAAGAAAATAACACCGTGTACCGCAGTATCTCGCGGCGGGTTGCCGTGACGCCGGAACAGGGTAAAAGCAAACATGTCATCATTACGGTTGCCACGGATACTGGGTATCACACCCTGTTTATGGACAAACTCAGTACCTGGCTGTTCTGGTTCAATATCGGTCTGGTCTTTATTTCTGTTTTTCTGGGCTGGCTGACCACACGTATTGGTCTGAAACCGCTACGGGAAATGACCAGTCTGGCTTCCTCCATGACCGTACACAGCCTGGATCAGCGTCTAAATCCCGATCTGGCTCCGCCGGAAATCTCTGAGACCATGCAGGAGTTCAATAATATGTTTGATCGCCTGGAGGGGGCATTCCGGAAACTGTCAGATTTCTCGTCTGACATCGCGCATGAGCTGCGCACACCAGTCAGTAATCTGATGATGCAGACGCAGTTTGCACTGGCTAAGGAAAGGGATGTTTCGCATTACCGCGAAATTTTATTCGCTAACCTGGAAGAACTGAAAAGGTTGTCACGAATGACCAGTGACATGCTTTTTCTGGCACGTTCAGAGCATGGTCTGCTGCGGCTGGATAAACATGATGTGGATCTGGCAGCCGAACTGAATGAATTACGTGAGTTGTTCGAGCCCCTGGCAGACGAAACAGGAAAGACAATCACGGTTGAAGGAGAGGGCGTTGTTGCCGGAGACAGCGATATGCTCCGACGTGCTTTCAGTAACCTGCTTTCCAATGCAATCAAGTATTCTCCCGATAACACCTGTACAGCGATACACATTGAGCGTGACAGTGACTGTGTGAACGTGATGATTACGAATACGATGTCCGGCCAGGTTCCCGCTAATCTGGAACGTTTGTTTGACCGGTTCTATCGCGCAGACTCATCAAGGTTCTACAACACGGAAGGCGCGGGGCTGGGATTATCAATTACAAGGTCGATCATTCATGCTCACGGCGGCGAGCTGTCAGCAGAACAGCAGGGGCGGGAAATTGTGTTCAGTGTGCGTCTGTTAATGGATTAATACCGTTATTCAGGAGAAACCCGGAAGGTGACAAAAATGTCATCGTTCAGTCACGCGATAAACAGAGGCGGTTTTTTATAATCAGCCATAAATCAGGACAGCGTGATAATTCAATCGCCCGGTTCCTGGCGTGATGATCAACCAGCCCTGAGATCAAATGCTTTCTCTGTTATAAGCCGTTGATTGTTTGGGTATGAAAACACCGGAGACCCAACCATGAAAAAGATCCTTGTATCATTTGTTGCCATTATGGCTGTCGCTTCATCCGCCATGGCTGCAGAGACAATGAACATGCATGACCAGGTAAATAATGCCCAGGCACCCGCCCATCAGATGCAGTCAACCTCTGAAAAAAGCGCTGTTCAGGGAGACAGTATGACAATGATGGATATGAGTGGTCACGATCAGGCTGCAATGACCCATGAAATGATGCAAAACGGCAACGCTTCTGCCCATCAGGACATGGCTGAAATGCATAAAAAAATGATGAAATCCAAGCCAGCAGCTTCTAACGAAACAGCAAAATCATTTTCCGAAATGAACGAGCATGAGAAAGCCGCTGTTGTACACGAGAAGGCGAATAATGGTCAGTCTTCAGTGATTCATCAGCAGCAGGCTGAAAAGCATCGCAGCCAGATCACCCAGAATTAACCCGCAGCTCCACTTGTCAGACCCTCATTTGACGCCGAAGTCACTGGCTTACGCTCCCGCCGGGAGCGTTTTTTTTCGTAATTAATAAGTGTCATCAAAAGCATCCATCACCATTATCATAATTGGCCCTGATCAAATAAAATTTAACTTATGTTGCGCGAGAATTCAGTTCATGAAAAAAATATCAGTATCATATTGTTTTTAATTATTATTTTCGTTCCCGGTTATATCCTATATCCAGGGTTCATGCCGCGCCGTATCCTGAGACTGGCTGAGAATACGAATGATCGTAACCACCGAATGTGATGACACAAAATAGATCATGTGCTGTTCCACCGGCAGCGAGCAGATATTGTCTCCCAGCTCCGCGCGATGCGTGCCTATGTCATGCATGGCCAGAACGTCAAACACCGCTGCTATACTGTTACCAACGGTGCAAAACTGGGTCTTCCGCAACTTAGGTGGAGTTGTTTAAGCCAGAGGGCTCATGACTCGTCGTCGCAGTAACTCGAAGCCAGCTCGACCGTACATCTGCCGTTTCAGCATCTTCAGGCGGTTTACATGGCCTTCCACAACGCCATTACTCCATCTGCTGCTTATCGCTTCGTGTATTGCTGTTGCATCCGCTTCCATACCGGCCGCAACACGCTGAAGGTCAATGAGCCCACTTTGACTGACGTCAGAGAACCATTGATTTAACTGCGATTTATTCTTCGTTTTCAACATTCGATAGAAGTCGAGCGACAGCTGTTGCGCCATTTTCAGTTGCGGTTCTTTCTGGCACATCGATTCGATGAAGCGGGATGCATAGTTTTCTTCTCCTCTGATCATTCGCCAGGGCATTAACCAGCGGCTTACTCTGGATGCTGAGGGGAGTCGAACTGGGGCGATAACGGGACTGTTAACCTGCTTACGCCACTTAGCCACAGCATCCCTGACCGTCGTTTCGCTCCCGGTGAAGCCAGCATTTACCATCTCCCGCCATAGCTGCCCGGCATTATGGTTACCGTTTATCCGTTGTTCTTCCAGCCATTCCTGCCATGGTTCAAGTAACCCGGGTCTGGGTGGCTTAGTTGATATTTCAGGGAACGCTTTTGACTGTATCCACCGGCGAACCGTCACCCGGGACAGTCCGGTGATACGCGATATTTCTCTTATCCCACAACCCTTTTTATGAAGAGAGTCTACCTCAGCCCAGCGCTGATACCGTTTGTCACGTCGCTCTCGTTTAATACGTTCAGGGCGACGTAACGTTGACGTTGGCACCAAAGACGCTTCAGCATTCTGTTTTTTGGGGGGATAACTCGGTGGCCACCAGTCGTATCAATGGCATGTGTCTGTACATCATGCGCTCCAGCGCATCACCAATATTCTTCAGCAGATGCCAGCGATCGGCCACCTGTATTGCCTGCGGTGCACCATCGCGAGCAGCTAACGCATAGATCCCCCCACGATCGCGTGAGACGACCTGTATTTCTGGGTATTTTTTGAACCATGCCGCCAGAGTGCGTTGCTCCCGGCCTGGCAGTAACACCAGGGGGCGATGGGTATCAAGATTTACGATCAGTGTGCCGTACCTGTGGCCCCGATGCCATGCCCACTCGTCAATACCAACATGCCTGGTCCGGTTCTCTGTTTGTTCCGGAGCTTGAACCACTCTGCGCAGTAAAGTATCCGCGCTGATCTGTATTCCTGAAGCTACTGCAGCTCGTCTCCCTGCTTCACCACCTGCGATAAGCCCCAGCTGATGCTGCAGATTTTTCAGCAATGCAGAAGACTGCTGCTGCGGGCCTGCAAAGGGAGCAAGCGATTCAGCAAAAATTTTACGTGAACAGGAAGGGTTACGACAGTACCAGTGCCGGATGGCGAAGACTAACCAGAGGGCCTGGCCTGAGCATGGAAGATGCTGTACTCGCCTCCGCCGGCAACTATGAACAGAATGACTGTGCGTGAGGCACTCAGGACATGATGCCGTTTTACGTGTGGCGCGGAGATGGAGGGTTATTCCATCAGTACCAGTAATCTGTCGGCAGGTTTGCCACCCGCGCGGTAGCTGTAAAAGTCTCTTAAGTGAGGCCATTTTGTTATACATAACTTAAAACACCTTAGATCCTTGTTAACTAAAAAGTTTCATCAATTTTTGTCCACCTAAGTTGCGGAAGACCCACTTTTTACCCGTTGTTGACAGCGGAGCACACCTTAACCCCGTGGTAAGCCTGATTTTTTATCTGATCGGGGCCTGCTCTTTCAGGGCAACCATGAATTACATCGTGGCTCAGTTGTTAGGGGCCGGCGCTGCTGCACTGTGCCTGAAGGCTGTCTTTGGCCACTCCCTGCTGGCCGGGGTGACCCGGGTCCATATGGGGGTATCACTGTACAATGCCTTTTTCATCGAAGGTGTCATGACTTTTATTCTGATTATGAGCATCCTAACGACCAGAAACCCCGCGATTATCAGCATTGCTGTTTTTCTTGATGCTTTTATTGGCGGGCCGCTGACGGGGGCAAGCATGAACCCGGCCCGTAGCTTCGGGCCGGCATTGGCCATGGGATACTGGGATAATCAGTGGCTGTACTGGGCCGCTCCGCTGTCTGGCGGGCTTGCAGCTGTTGCGTGCTGCCAGCTGTTTATGCCGCAACTGAAGTCACCCTCACCGGAATAAAGTCCCTTCCAGGACAGAATGCCTCTGATGAACAGAGGCATTCTTTTTTTCAGCAACCCACTGTCCGGCTACGCCTTTCCAGAATGAGAACATCTCTCCATTTTCCGTTCATTTCACCCACTTTTTCCCGGCAGCCGACTTCCCTGAATCCCTGGCTGCGATGTAAAGCAACACTGGCCTGGTTTTCCGGAAAGATGCCAGCAAGTAGCGTCCAGAAACCCGCACTTTCCGAGCCCTTTATCAGCCCGGAGAGCAAAGCCCTGCCCGCGCCTTTTCCCTGAAAATGAGTACTGACATAAATGCTCAGCTCTGCGACACCGCGGTATGCATGCCGGCGGGAAAAAGGAGATAGCGCAGCCCATCCCACCACTCTGTTATCAACAGTGGCGACGTAGCGGCAGTCCTGAAGATGCCCTTCATTCCATTCCAGCCACTCAGGTGCTGCGGTCTGAAAGGTGACGTTCCCTGTTGCAATTCCTTCCTGATAAATTTCCCTGACTGCACACCAGTCCTCTTCGTGCATTTTTCTAATGATGATCTCTGCCATTTCTCTGTACCGTATGTTTGCTGTATTCATAGGCAGTCAGAAAACGAGCCTGCCTGGGCTTCCCGGCGGGACATAATGCGCCCGTCAGCAAAGGATGAAGGTCATTTTATTTTTAGCGGGAATCGGTTTCTACTGTGACGGATTCATATGCATTTTTCCATATATATTGTGACGTACCTCATTTCTGAGAGGTATAAACACCGATCATGTTTTCTCCATGCCGCGTAAGTGTAAGGCCCCGGAGATGGAGTCATATTATGGACGTGGTTGCGCTCACTATATATTTCTATTATTCTGGAAATATAGAAATAAAATTACGAGGAATGGGATGGAGCTGAAAATCGCCGCGATGGTGCTGAAAGAACTTGGCCACACCACTCGTCTCGATATTTACAAAACACTCGTTAAGGCCGGACGTCAGGGACTGCCCGTGGGGGAACTGCAGCAACATCTCGCCATTCCGGCCTCGACCCTGAGTCATCATCTTTCATCGCTGATATCCGTCTCACTGGTTCGCCAGGAAAGGCAGGGGAGAACACTGTTCTGCCACGCCTGTTATGACAACCTTGCTGCATTGATTGCCTTTCTGACAGAAGAGTGCTGTGCAGACGAATATGCCCCGCCTGGTTTTATGTCACCACCGGAGAAAAAATGATTGCTGAACTGAAAAATGTTGTTCCTGAGCTGTTTGATACAGGTCGCACCGGGGTCCGCCTGGGTGTAAAGACAGTTGACCATCCTCCCCGGATCCTGATGTTGTACGGTTCCGTTCGAGAGCGGTCCTACAGCCGTCTGGCCACCGAAGAGGCTGCCCGGCTTCTTACCGCCATGGGTGCGGATGTCCGCATCTTTAATCCTTCCGGTCTCCCTCTGCCGGATGATGCAGCGGATACGCATCCCAGGGTTATGGAACTTCGCGAAATGGTGCGCTGGTCTGAAGGGATGGTATGGTGCTCTCCTGAACGTCATGGTGCGATGACCGGCATTATGAAAGCCCAGATTGACTGGATACCACTATCAGAGGGCGCAGTACGCCCTTCTCAGGGAAAAACCCTGGCCGTCATGCAGGTCTGCGGAGGCTCCCAGTCTTTCAATGCGGTAAACCAGATGCGTATTCTTGGCCGCTGGATGCGAATGATTACTATACCTAATCAATCCTCGGTAGCGAAAGCCTGGCAGGAGTTTGATGAAGACGGACGGATGAAACCATCCCCGTACTACGACCGTATTGTGGATGTAATGGAAGAGCTGATGAAGTTTACCCTGCTGACCCGGGAGTATGCAGCGTATCTCGTCGATCGCTACAGTGAACGTAAAGAGTCGGCAGAAGCACTTTCCCGGCGGGTGAATCAGAGCAAAATCTGAGGGCTGGTATGAGTGATGTAACGGCATTCAACAACTGCATGAGCGTGTTCTGGCAACAGCATGAAGCAGAGCTCTCCCGTTTTCTGGCATCAAGGACAGGCGATCGGGAGCAGGCAGCCGATCTGCTTCAGGAAGTCTTCCTGCGCGCCCGGGCCTGTGCAGACCGCTTCTGTGAAATGGAGAACCCGCGGGCCTGGCTGTACCGGACGGCGAGGAATCTGCTGACGGATGAGTACCGTGCCGCCAGAGACGTCGTGGTGCTGGAAGACGAGATCCCGCTGCCTGACGCCTTCCATGAGGCGGTTTCAACGCTGGAGATTTGCCTGCCTGAAACCCTGCAGGCCTTACCTGACGAGGAAAGATGGCTGATAGAAGAGGCCGATCTGAACCGGCGTCCCCAGCAGCGCCTGGCCGACGAGCTGGGGATCACGCTGACGGCGTTTAAGTCGCGCCTGCTTCGCGCCCGGAAACATCTGAAGAAGACGATGACGGAACTCTGCCAGGTGGAAGTGGATGATGCGTCTTCCGTCTGCTGCCATAAAAAAATGGATTAACCGCGCATCTTTTTCCCGCCTCACTCGTTTACCTCAGTGTAAAGCCCCATCATTCAACACTGAGGTAAACAGTCCATGTCAAAAATTGAGATCTTTGAAGCCGCAGGCTGCTGTGCGACCAGCAGCGTCGTGGTCAGCGATGAAGCCGTCAAATGGAACGCCAGCGCCGAATGGGCGAAAAAGCATGGTGTGAATATTCAGCGTTACAGCCTGGCAAAGAACCCGCAGCAGTTCCTGAATACGCCCGTCATCAGGGCCTTCCTGAACACGTCAGGAATGGAGTCCCTTCCCGCTACCCTGCTTGACGGCCAGCTGGTGATGGCGGGCAAGCTCCCGTCCCGGGAAGATATCGCCCGCTGGGCCGGTATTTCCCTCACGCAGGACTGGAATGAAGACAGCACGCAGCCGCGCTGCTGCAGCATTCCCCGTATGCCTTAATCCCGGAGGAGCTCAACAATGACGATGCCATTTTTACAGAATATCCCCCCGTTTATCTTCTTCACCGGCAAAGGCGGCGTGGGGAAAACCTCTCTGGCCTGCGCGACGGCGGTATGGCTGGCTGACCAGGGCCGGAGAACGCTTCTGGTCAGTACCGATCCGGCCTCCAATGTCGGTCAGGTCTTCAGCCAGACTGTGGGCCACCGGATCACTGGTATCCGCACCGTGGAAAACCTTGCGGCAATGGAAGTTGACCCGATGGCGGCCGCGCAGGCTTACCGCGATCGCGTGCTCGATCCTGTTCGTGAACTGATGCCTGCCGATGTCATCAGCAACATTGAAGAACAGCTTTCCGGTTCATGTACCACGGAGATCGCGGCGTTTGATGAATTTACCGCGCTGCTGACCAGTCATGAACTGCGCGAAAAATATGATCATATCGTCTTTGATACTGCACCAACCGGACACACCATCCGTATGCTTGAGCTGCCGGGCGCCTGGAGCGGGTACCTCGATGCACATCCTGATGCTGCGGCGAACCTCGGCCCTCTGGTGGGGCTGGAGAAACAACAGGACCAGTACGCTGACGCAGTGAAAGCCCTCTCTGATACGGCACTCACGCGACTGGTTCTGGTTGCCCGCGCACAGGCGTCGACCCTGAAAGAGGTCTCCCATACCCACGAGGAGCTGTCGGCTATCGGTCTGCAGCATCAGCACCTTGCCATCAATGGCGTGCTGCCTCCCTTTGCCGGTGAACAGGATCCGCTGGCGCACAGTATTCTGGCGCGGGAGGAACGGGCCTTACGGGCCATGCCTGAAAACCTCGCGCATCTTCCCCGGTCGATGCTGTATCTGAAGCCTTTTAATCTGGTTGGTCTGGAAGCCCTGAGGGCGCTGTTTACAGAGAGCACACTTGTTCTGCCGGATCCGGGAGCCACGCTCACGACGGTCGATTTACCGGAGCTTGCCTCCCTGGTGGAGGACCTCAGCCGAGCGGGAAAAGGGCTGGTCATGACGATGGGAAAAGGGGGCGTGGGGAAAACCACGGTGGCGGCTGCGGTCGCGGTCTCGCTGGCCAGACGCGGTCATAAAGTCCACCTGACCACCTCCGATCCGGCAGCCACCTGTCTTACACACTGGATGGCTCGCTGCCAGGCCTTCAGGTCAGCCGTATCGATCCAAAAGCAGAGACTGAGCGCTATCGTCGCTTTGTGCTGGAAAATCAGGGAAAAGGTCTGGATGAAGAGGGACTGGCGGTACTGGAGGAAGATCTCCGTTCCCCCTGCACCGAAGAGATTGCCGTGTTTCAGGCATTCTCCCGGATCATCAAAGAGGCCAACGACCATTTTGTCATTATAGACACTGCGCCCACCGGGCATACGCTGCTGTTGCTGGATGCAACCGGGGCCTATCACCGGGAAATGGTGCGCCAGATGGGGCAGGCTCACGATCACGTGATAACGCCAATGATGCAGCTGCAGGATCCGGAGAAGACCAGAGTCATTATCGTGACGCTTGCCGAAACCACGCCGGTACTGGAAGCGGCCGGGCTGCAGCAGGACTTACGCCGGGCCGGGATTGAACCCTGGGCGTGGGTCATCAATAACAGCCTCGCGGCCGCGAAGCCGTCCTCCCCGTTCCTGGTCACCCGTGCCCGTCGCGAACTGCCGCTGATCGACGACGTTGCCGGGCATTATGCACAGCGCATTGCCCTGACGCCACTGCTGAAGGACGACCCGGTAGGCGTGGACCTGCTGGCTGAAATGGCGGGCTGACAGGTGGGGCGACGCCCTACCTCCACTTAAAACATTTCCTTATACAGGTCATAAGATGAAGCGCTTAATCTGCCGTCGCGAATTCCGGTAGTGTGTCAGTCAACGTCACAGGAGTCATACAATGCACATTATCAATGCTGAAGAGCAGCACATTCCCGCCATACGGCGCATTTACGCCCATCATGTCCTGCACGGCACAGGCAGCTTCGAGACGGAACCCCCGGACACGCAGGAAATGCTTGCCCGGGTGAAAAATGTTCAGTCACGTGGATTTCCCTGGTATATCGCCCTGCAGGGGGAGACGGTCATCGGCTACTGTTATCTCTCCCGCTACCGCGAACGCCATGCCTACCGGTTTACGGTTGAAAATTCGGTGTACATCGATCCGGCTTATCAGCGGCAGGGGGGCGGAAAAGCCTTACTCGATCATGCCTTAACATGGGCCCGGTCTCAGGGATACCGCCAGATGATAGCGGTTGTGGGGGACAGTGCGAACGTCGCGTCTGTAGCGCTGCATCTTCGCGCCGGATTTACTGAAATCGGCACGCTGAAGGACATCGGTTTCAAGCATGGCCGCTGGCTGGACACGGTGTTGCTGCAGCGTCAGCTGGGAAAAGGGAGCTGTACGCTGCCGGACAGTCCGGTACCCGGACGCTGAGGCAGGAGAAAGGGGGCATCGCCCCCTTTCGGTTATTTCAGCCGTTTCCCTGCCTCATCTACTACTTTCTCGCCGTCTTCCTTAGCAAATGCGCCTTTTTGCGCATCCGGAAGAATATCCAGTACCACTTCGGAAGGGCGGCACAGACGCGTTCCCAACGGTGTCACCACAATCGGACGGTTAATCAGGATCGGATGCTGAAGCATAAAATCGATTAACTGATCGTCAGTAAACTTATCTTCCTCAAGCCCCAGTTCTTCATAAGGCTCGACGTTTTTGCGCAGCAAAGCCCGGACTGAAATGCCCATATCTGCAATGAGTTTGACCAGCTCATCGCGTGACGGTGGATTTTCAAGGTAATGAATAACGGTCGGTTCATTACCACTGTTGCGGATCATCTCCAGCGTATTACGCGACGTGCCGCAGGCCGGGTTGTGATAAATGGTGATGTTGCTCATATCAGTATCTCATTACAAAGTGAAAGAGAGACGTAGCGCCAGCGCTGCCAGCGTTACAAACAGCACAGGCAGAGTCATGACGATCCCGGTGCGGAAATAGTATCCCCAGGTGATGGTCATATTCTTCTGTGAAAGGACATGCAGCCAGAGCAGCGTTGCCAGGCTACCAATAGGTGTAATTTTAGGTCCCAGATCGCAGCCAATCACGTTGGCGTAGATCATCGCTTCTTTGATAACGCCTGTTGCGGTGCTTCCATCGATAGAAAGAGCGCCAACCAGCACGGTAGGCATGTTGTTCATGATGGAAGACAGGAAAGCCGTCAGGAAGCCAGTACCCAGCGTTGCAGCCCAGAGTCCTTTATCCGCAAGTACATTCAGCACACCTGAAAGGTATTCGGTTAGCCCGGCGTTGCGCAGACCGTAGACCACCAGGTACATCCCCAATGAGAAGATGACGATCTGCCATGGCGCACCGCGCAGCACTTTGCCAGTTTTAATGGCATGGCCTCGTTTAGCTACTGCAAACAGGATCACAGCTCCAACAGCCGCAATCGCGCTAACGGGAATACCAAGCGGCTCAAGGACAAAGAACCCAACCAGCAGAAGTATTAAAACTATCCAGCCGGTTCTGAAGGTTGCCAGATCTTTAATCGCTTTTGCCGGTGCTTTCAGAAGAGCCAGGTCGTAAGTCGGTGGGATATCCTTGCGGAAGAACAAATGCAGCATAACCAACGTGGCAACAATGGCTGCAATATCCACCGGCACCATTACCGACGCATACTCGGTGAAGCCCAGTCCAAAGAAGTCTGCAGAAACGATGTTAACCAGGTTGGACACGATAAGCGGCAGGCTGGCTGTATCGGCAATAAACCCGGCAGCCATGACGAATGCCAGTGTCGTGCCTTTGCTGAACCCTAATGCCAGCAGCATGGCGATGACTATCGGCGTCAGAATAAGTGCCGCACCATCGTTGGCAAACAGTGCCGCCACCGCTGCACCAAGCAGAACGATATACGTAAAGAGCAAACGGCCACGACCGTTACCCCAGCGCGAAACATGCAATGCCGCCCATTCGAAAAAGCCGGACTCATCAAGCAGCAGGCTGATAATAATCACGGCAATAAAGGTCGCCGTCGCGTTCCAGACGATATTCCACACCACCGGAATATCGCCCACATGCACAACGCCAGATATCAGAGCCAGTCCCGCGCCCAGCATTGCACTCCAGCCGATCCCTAATCCCTTTGGTTGCCAGATAACCAAAACAATGGTCAGGACAAAAATAGCGCCTGCCAGTAACATAAAACCTCCTGACAGGGCGACTTTGTCGCCCTGTAGATGTCAAAAAATTAACTCATCAACTCTCTGAGCTTTTCAATACCGGCGGGCTCTGACGCCAGCACCGGAACAAGCGCTATACGGTCAGCATGCTGATTCTTAACAGCCTCAATCTGAGGCAGTTCCTGTTGAGCACGCTGACAAAGCAACGGAGAACGCGTATCCGCAATGGAAAGGCTGTTATTGATAATCCAGCCCCACGGATGAATCCCCGCTCTTTCAAGGTCAGCCTGCAGGTTTGCCGCTTCCAGCACCGGTGTGGTTTCAGGAAGCGTAACCAGCAGAACTTTGGTTCTATCCGGGTCCTGAAGCTGCATCATGGGGGTAGTAAAATGACCTTTACTCCCCATTTTTTTGGCAATCTCTCGGTGATAAGCCCCGGTCGCATCCAGCAACAGCAGCGTGTGTCCGGTAGGGGCGGTATCCATGACAACAAAGCGCTTACCCGCTTCACGAATCACACGGGAGAAGGCCTGAAACACGGCAATTTCTTCAGTACAGGGAGAGCGTAAATCCTCTTCCAGTAACCGTTTCCCTGCTTCGTCCAGATCTCTTCCCTTCGTCTCAAGAACATGCTGGCGATAGCGTTCGGTTTCATCGTGAGGGTTGATGCGGCTGACCTGCAGGTTTTTGAGGCTGCCGTTCAGCGTTGTACTCAGGTGCGCAGCAGGATCAGAGGTCGTGAGATGCACGTCAAATCCCATGTCGGCCAGCCTGACGGCGATGGCGGCAGCCATCGTGGTTTTCCCTACACCACCTTTGCCCATCAGCATAATCAGGCCGTGTTCACTGCGAGCGATATCATCGACCAGGCCAGAGAGTGATAAGTTTTCAGGCGTGTACAGGATGTTCGTTACCGGGAGCGGTAATGCCTCAGAACGGGTAGCCAGCAGTCCCTTCAATGCTGAAACACCAACCATATTGACTGGCTGGAGTAACAGGGTATCTGTCGGTAGCTCAGATAAACCGGCAGGAAGATTTGCCAGTGCCTCCTGCTCACGTTGCCATATCGCCGCGGCCAGGGCGTCATGTTCAGCTTCGGCTTCAGGCAGCACACCATTAATCACCAGATATTGATTTTTCAGGCCAATCTCAGCCAGTTCCTCATGAGTGCGGGCGACTTCCTGCAGCGTAGAATTTTGCAGTCGTGCAACCAGAACCAAGCGGGTACGTTCAGGGTCGGATAACGCCTCTACCGCATGAGCATACTGCTCACGCTGCTTTTCCAGCCCGGCCATCGGGCCAAGACAGGAGGCACCATCTGGATTGCTTTCAATAAAGCTACTCCAGGCACCAGGAAGCTGGAGAAGGCGAATCGTGTGGCCCGTCGGCGCGGTATCAAAAATGATGTGATCGAAACGGGTCAGCAGGGAAGCGTCTGTCAATAAGCCGGTGAACTCATCAAACGCCGCAATCTCAGTGGTGCAGGCTCCTGAAAGCTGCTCGCTGATACTGTTAACAACGTCATCAGGCAGAAGACCTTTGATAGGATCAACGATTCTGGCCCGATATTGCCGGGCGGCTTCCTGCGGGTCAATCTCCAGAGCAGAAAGCCCAGGAACTGCTGTCACAGGGCGAATCGTGTTACCGATAGCCAGATCGAATACCTGACCGACATTGGAGGCCGGGTCGGTACTGACCAGCAAAACCCGCTTACCCTGTTCGGCAAGGTGGATAGCCGTCGCGCAGGAAATGGAAGTTTTTCCTACACCACCCTTGCCAGTAAAAAACAGGTAAGGCGGGATATTCTGTAATAATTTCATATGTCCTCCTGACATATTCAGCAACAGGAAGTATTACCACCACAGCAACTGGTGGGAGCTAACCCTACCTTCTCCAGCGGAATACCGAACCAGCGAGCCAGCTCAGCGCGTTTTGGGTATCGCCCAGCCATCACCGTTTCGCCGTCCAGCAACAGCAGCGGAAGCCCTTCTGCGCCGGATGCATCGAGGAAGGCTTTCGCTTTCTCATTGTGAACAAAGCTCATGGGCTGCTGCGCCAGGTTGTAACGTTCAACCTGTACGCCACGTCCTTTCAGCCACTGCATATCAGCAGAAAAATCAACCAGAACCTGATCGACATCTGAACCACATACACCGGTACTGCAGCACATTGCCGGGTCAAACACTGTTAACGTCTTCATTCTGAATACCTCATACATTCGAAAAAACACATATGTTCAGGCAAATTTTTTAGATGCAAACAGCCTTACCGCTACCAGAGCAGTTTGCCGATGCCAGCTTACGGGCGATGGCCTGTACGTCGTCCTGTTGGCTTAACCAGGCCTGCTCAATCACCTGAGCAGCCCAGGAAGGAATATGCGGGGATAAGCGATAATGAACCCATTTCCCCTGCTTGCGATCCAGCAATAGACCGCTTTCCCGGAGCATTGCCAGATGACGGGAGATCTTGGGCTGGGACTCATCCAGCGCCGTGCAGAAATCGCAGACGCACAGTTCTCCCAGCTCCCTGAGCAGCAGGACAATACCCAGACGGGTTTCATCGGACAGGTTTTTGAAAAGCTTAAGGGCTGTAAGGGGCATTATTCCTCCTGTTCGGTTGCGTAAAGCATACGCCCGAAGACAAAAAAAACAACCATATATTCGGAAAATCGAATGTGTGAAAGTGTCAGATGACGCTGTCACGCTGGTATACGTCCATTACTTTCCGGGGAAAATACATGTGTGTTACAGAGATCCGACTTAGCCAGAAATCGGATCTGCGCGGCGGGAAACCGGTAAGTGATATGATAATTAAGTCACACTCACAAAATCATACTTGATATGATATTTATCATTAACCGCATAATAATATCTGATATGATGTTTAAATGATGAATAACAAATCATATATGATATGATTTATCTTCTTTAATCACATAATCAGACGGAGCGTGCAGGATGGATGAGAAAGTATTCTTTCACCTGAGTTATGAAACCATGCTTGGCGACACGGAAGATTTTATTAACGCGTGTCTTGAACGGGCAAACCGTGCGGACTGCAATGATGCCGATGCGGAGATTGCCCGGGCACGCAGCGCGATCGAACTCTGGTACCACCTGGCGATGGCGGGCCGTGCCCCGGAAGACGTCGCCGACAGGGACCATCTGCGCCTCACCGGAATGCTCCTGCGCGCTCCCACAGCAGAACAACGTTCATGGCAGCAGTAACAACCTCCCGCAGGCCGTCGCCGCTGCAGCGACGGGTACTGATTGTGCTGGCCGCCCTCGATGCGAAACGTCCGGGGCCGGTGGCGACGCGGGATATCGAGCGGGTGCTGGAGCAGGGCGGGGACGCCCCGGTGTACGGACCGAACCTGCGCGCCTCCTGCCGGCGCATGGAAGCCGCGGGCTGGCTGCGCACCCTGCGCGCGCCGAACCTGCAGCTGGCCGCCGAGCTGACGGAGGCCGGTCGCGGCATTGCAGAACCGCTCTTCCAGGCAGAACGCGAGGCTGAAACGGCACGACAACGACTGACCGACGTCCGGCGTCTGCCGTTACGCCAGACGGCTGCCGGTGACGCGGTGGAGCTGCAGCTGGGTGACGGCCATTACACCATCAGGGAAGCGGCCTACGTGATCCGTCTGGACGGTACCACCTGCCTGCAGCTGACGGATGCCGGCGGCATACGCCGGATAAAAGAGGGCGATCCCCTGCAGGTGGCCAGCTGGTATCAGGCCTGTTTTGATGCAGGCCTGCCGGTCATCGTTCAGGTGAATGAGAGCCGGGACTGATCGCCACCACACAAGGAACAGGAGCATAAAATGAAAGTCACTGAACCCGGACTGAATACGCTGATCGATAACCTGAACACCCTGATTTGTGAGGACAGCCTGCTCACGCGCCAGGAGCGTGAAACCCTGGTGCGGGCCGTGGCGGCCATCGGCGCCATGAAAGCACGCGTCAGCATGAAAAAAGGCGAAGCGCCGACCGTTGCCAGACGGGAAAAAAGGGAGAAAAAAGACCGCCAGCCTGATCCGCGTTTTCCGCGAGCCGGTCATCCCTGGCAGGAAGACGAAAAAACCTTACTGAGTGATGCGCTTGAACCGGTCCCGGATGAAGAGATCGGTACGCATCTTTTCTGGCTTTCCGAGAAACTGGGCAGAACGCCTTTCAGTGTTGCTTTCCAGATCGCGGCAATCAGGGAGCTGCAGGACGGCTGGGAGGAGCAGTTCAGGGAGATTTCGGATAAAATTCGCTTGTCCGGCCTGAGCATCAGTGATTATCTGAAGCAGAACGGCACGGGCCATAACGCCTGAAGAAATTTGCGTTACAGAAAAATTATATAACTGAGGGGCAGTGATGAAAACAGCGATATGGGTGGTGGTGTATTTCACGATGTGTTTTCTGCTTTTCACAGGCTGGATTTTCGCCTTTGCGCAGTATGCGCCCTATAACGGGCAGGAACACGCGTTTTCTCTGACGTATCTGCTTAATTTATTTTTTCTTCATGTAGTGATGGTACCTTACTACGAGTTTTTTCAGACTGAAATATACAGCAATGTATTAATGAGTCTGGCAGATGAATCCGGTCAGATGATACGTTTTCATCACGTGGTACCTGTTCTAGGGATATATAGTCTGTCCGCACTCTTAACTTTTGTAGGTTACATCATATATGCAAAATGGTTCACTCATAACCGGCTGAAAGGAAATCTTCTTCCAAAATGAAATTACCGGGACACCTCAGGATATAAAAAACCAATGACGAAACAGGAATGGATTTTAAGACTACGCCGCTGTACATCTAAGGAAACTCTGGAAAGGATAATAGAAAAAAATAAATATTCCCTGACGGATGACGAACTTGAGCACTTTAATGCCGCAGTGGATCACCGGCTGGCGGAAATGGCAATGGGGAAGTTTTATGATAAAATTCCTGCAGGCGTCTGGAAATATGTTAAATAAAACAGCCAGCATCAGTCTGTTCGCAGTTATCTCACCTGGAGCGCAATCATGAATATGATATTTGAACTGATTGGATTGTTACTTGTAGTCGGATGCGCATTCTTCACCACTTTTTTCTTAGCCGCAGTAGCAGGCACTATGGTAGTTATTTTTGGGTGGGGAATTTCTATTGTCACCCCGAAGTTGGTTACCTGTACTAATGATTGCATCACTACTGTTTTTGATGCCAAACCCTTTGGCTGGCTTCTGATTGTGTTTTCATTAACCATGATGTTCTTTATTATCAGAGGTATGATTAAACGTTAGATTGCCTTTAGTGTGTAGTTAAATCATCATCATAACAGCGTTAATCTGAAACTGATATTGCCGGAGGGGATCATCATGACGGGAAGAGGCATTAACACAGTACGTATCGGCGATGAAGTGAAGCACATCACCGAGCTCGATGCACTAACACTCATGCATGAATGGTCAAAGCTTAAAAAAGAAAATGCAGACCTGTATGACTATAACGGTCAGGTTAACCGGGGGTGGCGCGGCTTTATTCTTCGCATGATGGGTATCCATTTGCCTGATAACGACCGTGTTCGTCTTCAGGGCATTAATGCCAGAAAAGACTCCATCTATCCAGAATGAAGCCACGCCTGCAGCGATAATGAGCTGACTATTGCAGAAGATCAGCCATCATTTTTCATTAAATGTATGATATTTAACATAAAACGCATTATCGGTACTTTGAAGTGTATAGCATTTGCTATACGTTCGTGTTGTGTTATTCTTGTATATCAATTGCTATACAAGAGAGGTGTGTATGAAATCAGATGTTCAACTCAACCTAAGAGCTAAAGAGTCTCAGAGAGCACTCATCGATGCTGCTGCAGAGATCCTTCATAAATCGCGAACCGACTTTATCCTGGAGATGGCCTGCAAGGCTGCGGAGAATGTGATCCTTGATCGCCGTGTTTTCAATTTTAACGACGAACAGTATGCAGAGTTCATCGATATGCTCGATGCACCAGTCGAGGATGAGCCCGCCATTAATAAACTACTGGCAAGGAAACCTCAGTGGGACGTATAACCACGCCCGAGCCGTTATCCAGCTCTCATCAGCTGGCTGAGTTCGTCAGTGGAGAGACAGTCCTCGATGAATGGCTAAAACAGAGAGGTTTAAAAAATCAAGCTCTTGGCGCTGCCCGAACGTTCGTTGTTTGCAAGACGGGTACGAAGCAAGTAGCTGGTTTTTACTCTTTGGCCACCGGTAGCGTTAACCATACGGAAGCGACAGGTAGTCTTCGGCGTAACATGCCAGATCCTATACCGGTGATTATACTCGCTCGCCTGGCGGTAGATGTCTCATTGCACGGAAAAGGGGTTGGCGCCGATTTACTCCACGATGCAGTTCTACGGTGTTATCGCGTAGCTGAGAACATTGGGGTTCGTGCGATAATGGTTCATGCGCTTACTGAAGAAGCCAAAGGTTTCTATGCTCACCATGGATTTAAGGCATCACAAACTCATGAGAGGACTCTGTTTCTAAAGCTTCCATGACTGGTTGCTGGAATGGGAAAGTAGCTGGTTACCGTCTTAACATATTGATTTTTATGTTATTTATTTTAATATTTAACATAATCTTTGTTATGCGAACCGGCTTTGTCAGCACAAAGCGTTATTGTCGTCTCAGCACAATTCACACGCGTCGTGTACGCTAAGCCTTCATTTTGCTCAGCACAGGACCGCGATCTTATGTTGGTGACTATGACAGACAAAGAACTTTACCGGCTTGGCATTATTCAGCGAGTATTTGACCGGGCTTTGCTTCAGCGCGACGCAGCAGACATACTTAAGCTCAGTGTTCGTCAGGTGCAGCGTCTTGTGCGCCTGTACCGGACAGATGGCGCAACCGCGTTTGCATCTTCCCGCCGTGGACGTCCTGCAAACAACCGGATCGATGAAGAAACACGCTGTAAAGCCCTGGATTTGATCCGGTGCCACTATTCAGATTTTGGCCCAACGCTCGCAACCGAAAAACTGGCTGAACGCCATCATATTCATCTCTCTGTTGAAACCGTCCGTAACTGGATGACAGCCGACGGTCTCTGGCGTCCTCATTCCCGCCGGCGAACCCGGGTTTACCAGCCACGCTATCGTCGCGACTGTCTCGGTGAACTGGTTCAGATCGATGGCTCTCACCATGACTGGTTCGAAGGCAGAGCCCCAAAATGCTGTCTTCTGGTCTTCATGGATGATGCCACTGGTCGCATAATGCATCTTCGTTTTGGTGAAACCGAATCAGCCTTTGACTACATGCTTGCTACCCGTGTGGAGTGACCCCGAGCCCGTAGACAAATCTGCCCTATAGTTGGAGTGACCCCGAGCCCGTAGACAAATCTGCCCTATAGTTTGAGCATAGGAGGAGTCTATGGGCACACCACGTTTTACCCCTGAATTTAAGGAAGAGGCCGTCCGCCAGATCACCGAGCGGGGCTATTCTATTGCTGAAGTATCTGAACGGCTCGGCGTGTCGGCGCACAGCCTATATAAATGGCTCCGGGCTGTTAAGCCTGACAACAGTGGACAGCAGGCACAGGATTTACTGGATGCCAGAACAGAAATTCTCAGGCTGAAAGCACAGCTTAAACGCACTGAGGAAGAGCGGGATATTCTGAAAAAGGCAGCGCGGTACTTTGCAAGGGAGTCCGACTGAAGTATCGCTTTATCAACGATCACCGTGAAATCTGGTCGATCGTTACAATGTGTCGGGTCCTTAAGGTTGCCCGTGCCGGATTTTATGTCTGGCTCCACAACCCTGTATCTGCCGGAGAAAAGGATAACCAGCGACTGCTGGAACTCATCCGCGACTCCTATACGCTGAGTGGTGGAGTTTACGGTTATCGCAGGGTTCATGGCGATCTTCGCGAAATTGGCGAAGTGTGCAGCAGAAACCGGGTTGCCAAAATCATGAGGAAAAACAGGATTCAGGCTATACATGGTTATAAAGTGCCACGCGGGAGTCGGGGACGACCGTCACTGATAGCGCCTAATCACGTGCGGCGTGAATTTACTGTAGTGAAGCCCAATCAGGTGTGGGTCACCGACATCACCTACATCCGCACCTGGCAGGGCTGGCTGTACCTGGCAGTGGTTATCGATCTTTTTGCCCGTAATGTGGTGGGCTGGTCGATGAAGCCGACACTGTCGCGCGAGCTGGCACTGGATGCGCTGCTGATGGCGGTCTGGCGACGTAAACCTGAAGAAAACGTCATTGTGCACAGCGATCAGGGCAGTCAGTATGGCAGTGATGACTGGCAGCGGTTCTGCCGGGCCAATAATCTGGTACCGAGCATGAGCCGTCGCGGCAACTGCTGGGATAATGCAGTGGCAGAATCGTTCTTCAGTTCACTCAAAAAAGAGCGCATCAGGAAGCGGATATACAAAACCCGGGACATGGCCCGGGCGGATATTTTCGATTATATTGAAGTGTTCTACAACCGGGCCCGGCGCCACAGTCATCTCGGCGGCGTCAGCCCGGAGGCCTTCGAAAAGGCCTCGCAGTGAGGACAGAAACTGTCTACCGGAGCGTGGTCACTCCAGTGAATATGTTGAGAAACATGGTAAGCCGCTGGCATTTTACAGCGACAAACACGGTATTTTTCGAGTAAATCATGCCGCCGGAAGCAAATCTGGAACTCAATTTGGTCGAGTCCTGCACGATATTGGTGTTGAGCTTATCTGTGCGAACAGCCCTCAGGCAAAAGGTCGTGTTGAGCGTGCCAACAAAACACTTCAGGACAGGCTCATCAAAGAAATGCGCCTCAATAAAATAAGCAGTATCGAAGAAGCCAATGCTTGGCTGGAAACGTTTATCGTAAACTTCAACCAGCGCTTCGCCAAAACGCCCAAATATCCAAAAAACCTTCATCGCCCTGTGGCAGAAACGATTGTGGATCTGGATGATATTTTCTCATGGCAGGAAACCCGTAAACTCTCGAAATCATTAACATTCCGTTATGATAAGATGATATATCTGGTTGAACCCACAGAAGAAAACACCCGAATTGCCGGGGAGAATATTAAGGTCTTTGATTACCCTGATGGCACCCTCGCCTTCAAATACGGCCACCGCGCCCTCTCCTATCAGGTATTCGATAAACTGGACTGTATCGATCAGGGGCAAATTGTCGATAATAAGCGACTCGGTGCAGTGCTCCGATTGGCTCAGGATAAAATGGATGAATTGGATCGTAACGGCAAACGTGAGCGAAGCACAAAGATGCCGAAGCGGCGTGCTCAGGCTCGTATACAGGAACAGTTACGAGCAATTAATCCAGTTCTGGTTAATCCAAAAGAATTTCGTGCGAGCTTGAAAAGATAATCTTATCTAAATTTGTAAAGGCATTATTATATTACAATGCCTTTATAAAAAGATAGAAACTCCAATCTAATTATATTTTATTCGCATGGATAACATCCATAATAAATACAACTAAGGTGTGAGATGCATTGACTGCGAGTCTAGCTTCGGCAACTACGATCTGCGGAGGGTTTTGACCACGCCCATGAGCACTCCCTATATGTGATCTGAATGCACCAATACCGTCAATTATTGATGAAATTCCTTTTAAAATTTTGTGCTGATCATCCGCTAACGTAGCGTCGGCATTAAGGTTCAAGCTCGGCTGCACGGCAGCCCAAAGAGGTGCTACATTCAATTTTTGTGGCATAGGTAAATCGAATTTTTCTATGTAGCATTTTAATGCAGATTCAATTATCGCACATGCTGCGGTGACTGATGCATGCGGATCGGTTTGAATATTCTCTACTGCACGAAGAAACTCATTTTCAATAGATGAGTAGTCGCCAGACTTCAGATAATCCTCTAGCGTTTTAGAAATCGGAGTCGAACCTGATTTAGTGATAAATCCATTGAGTCTGTAGACTAATTGGTTCTTAGATAAAGCATCGATTATTCTTTTTTGCCCATATTCGACAGTAGATCCAGCTCCAGCCCTAGAGTATGAATTCGAAGGTAAACCCATGTAATTCTGGATGATACTGCCTAATACTGAAATTGCATCTATCGAGTCGTCTTCATTGCAAATTTTCAGCCAATTACTGCATTTGGTTTCACAGTTTCCCATTGGCACCTCACCAGGTGCGCCTGATTCCATAAACAGCGAATTTAAAGACGTATGGCTAAAATAATGTTCACTAAGTACTGAAGACACCGCGCCAATGACATTGTTAGGTATTTTATTATTCATTTTATTCCTTAGTTATTATTCGATTGCTGATTTTTAATGTATTTTTTTAACCGAAAGTAAGTGGCCCGCGAAATGCCTGTTTTTTCCATAACCACTCTGGCTGGTTGTTTCTGATCAATAAGCGCCATGGCCGAGTCCGATTTCAGGTGGGGCTTACGTCCGAATTTCACACCGGACGCCATAGCAATCAACCGTCCCTCGTTGGTACGTTCCAGAATACGCTCCCGTTCAGCCTCAGCCACAGCAGCCAAAATCTGAATCACCATTTTCCCCATTGTCCCTTCGGTACTCAGGCCATTTTCAAGAAAACGGATGGCAATCCCCTTTTTATAGCAGGCATCAACGATATGGATCATATCTGCGGTATTGCGCCCTAGCCGGTCCATTTTGGTACAAATGATAATGTCGTCTTTTTCCGCCCGGGCAAGCAGCTGCTGCAACCCTGCGCGGTCGTCCGTGGCTCCCGACATCATGTCAGTAAAAATTCTGTCATCTCTAACGCCAATTGATTTCAGCTCTGTAATTTGCACTGTCAGCTTCTGATGGCTGGTTGATACCCTTGCATATCCCAGTAATGCCATAATGGTCTCACAAATCGATATTGATACTATGAAGTATCATTAGACATAAATCACGATTTCTGATACTACATTTGAAGTCGTTTTGAGGAGTCTCACAATTTATAACATTTGAGACGAAGGTATTGTTCGAAAATGAGCATGAAGCCGGTGCGTAGCAAGAAGATGGCTAAAAGACGAGCGCAAGCCGGGCTCAGGAACAACTCAGGGCCATTAACCAAGTGCTGGTGAATCCGGCAGAGTTCAGGGCCAGCCTGAAACGTTAACAACCCCCTATCCTACTTATCCTGTTAGAAATGGCTCTGACAGGCATGGCAATATTTGCTGCCGAAATGGGCATTAATCCCTGTGGCTTGCATCACTGAGGAAAGTTTTTTGGGAGAGCCTTCGTAGCACTTAGGACAGAAAGGACCATTTGGCTTTCCATCAACAGATGTAGTTCTGTAATAAAAACCATCCCGGAATTCTAATTCATCAACTGTACTGAGTTGGGCTTTGAGAGATGAGATTTCCCCCTGCAGAGAACTTATCTCCTGTTGAGCTTCAGCGAGATTCATTCTGGCATCGCTCAGGCTTAAGTATAACTCGCTGAGTTTTAATCGAAACTCTGCTTCATTGAACGCTGCGGTTGCATCCTTAAGGTCTTTTGCAATATTGAAAGCCAGCTTTACTGCATTTAGCCCTGCTGTAATTGAAGCCATATCAGCCATTTATCTTTCCTTTTGATTAAATTCACAGCACCAATTATGCAAACTAAGTGCTCAAAGAACCTTGATGAAGTGCATAAAAGTGACATTTCAATTTTGGAGAAATAGGTGACATTTTAAACTTGCTTTAACAGGTAATGTAGAGGCTCAATGCTAATGTCTATTTGGGGGCTGCGGATGTTTTCCTGGACTGTTATGTTGTGATCCCAAGATGCTGCCGGTACTTCACAGGACTCATTGCACCTAATGATAGCTTGATACGTTTCTCGTTATACCAGCGTATGTACCTGTCCAGGAAGCAGATAAATTTTTCCAGCGTGATACCCGCCCAGTCTCTGCCATAGAACATTTCGTTTTTGATACGCCCGAAGAAGCCTTCACACGCAGCATTATCCGACGAGCATCCTTTGCGCGACATGGACCTTATAAGTCCGGAGGTGTTGATACGCTCGAGCCAGCCCGGCCACCGGTAATGGCCACCACGATCGCTGTGTATCACCGGTTTATCATGTTCGTTGAGCGTATCGAGTGCGTCATCGAGCATCGTATTCACCAGCGTCGCGTCCGGGCGTGTTCCTATCGACCAGCTTACAACCTGGCCATCAAAGCAGTCGATAACCGGCGACAGATAGACTTTTCCAGCCGGAAGCTGGAACTCCGTAATATCGGTCAGCCACTTCTCATTTGGCCTGCAGGAACTAAAATCCCGGGCGAGTAAATTTTCCGGTGCCGGACCGATTTCGCCACAGTAAGAGTTATATCGTCGTCGCCTGGTGCGCTTAACAACGAGCTGCTCTTCTGCCATCAGTCTGCGGACAACCTTTTCAGAAATAACCCTGTTGTTACTGCGAAGCATCGCGTGAAGGCGCCGGTAGCCGTAACAGCGGTAATTCTCCTCAAAGATATCGGCCATGATCACGCGTATTTCCGCATACTTATCGTACAGACGTTTGCTGGCTTTGTGGTAAAAATAACAGCTGCGGGCAAGTTGCAGAACGCTTAGCAACTCAGCAACGGGGTACTTTTTCTTAAGGGCATCAACTATCAGGGTTTTCTCCCTGTTTTTCAGTTTCAAAAAGCTGATGCCCAGATCTTTTTTTATCAGTTCATTCGCCTTTGTCAGTATGTCACGTTCGAGCTGCAGCTGATGAACCTGCTTCCTGAGATGCTGGATTTCACCGAGTAAAGCATCCTGATTTTTATCCTGAGGGGCTGCCTTTCGTTTGCGCATGGATTGATAAGCCTCGTCACTGATAAGGTCTTTCTTCCATTTGTACAGGACCGGGACGCTGACGCCTATGCTTTGTGCAACTTTACGCGCGGTTCCACGTCGGTTACAGAGCTCCCGGACGGCCTGAGACCTCTCTTGCGGGCTGAAGCATTTGCTTGTGCCTGAGCGAATGACCAGGGGACGCGCATTTGGGTAAAACTCTTCAATCCAGCGCTTTAGAATTTCGTTACTGGGGTAGCCGATGGCTCGGCGAGTGTACGACAGGCAACCACCGTGAGTAAGATAATGCTCAACAGCAGCAATTTTCTGTGTACGTGAATAGCGTTCTCTTGGTTTTAATTCCCTGGGTAAATCGCCCTTCTCTTCATAAATCCGAACCCAACGGCCCAGCTGTTTTGTGGAAGGATATCCCAGCTCCATGACGACAACGGAGGCTTTCTTTCCGTACCGGTAATAGAGTTCGACGGCCCGAATCCGGTCCTCGTATGAATGCATAAATTAACTCCTGAAGGTCCAGGAATTTGTCCGCACTTCCTTGTGGCTCATTAGGAATGTCCAGGGGCTTTGTTGAATAAATCAGATTTCGGGTAAGTCTCCCCCGTAGCGGGTTGTGTTTTCAGGTAATACGCACGCTTTCAGGCATACCTGCTTTCGTCATTTTGTTCAGCGCTCGTACCAGGGCCATAGCCTCCGCAACCTGACCATCGTAGTCACGCAGTGTCAGTGAACCTCCGAACAGCTGTTTTACCCGGTACATCGCCGTTTCCGCTATCGAGCGACGGTTATAATCTGTTGTCCATTTCCACCGCGCATTACTCCCGGTCAGCCGCTGATTCGCAACAGCACGGTTACGGTCTGCATATTCACCGGGCCAGTAACCCGCGCCTTTTCGGGGCGGGATAAGCGCGCTGATTTTCTTACGCCGCAGTTCATCGTGACAGAGCCGGGTGTCGTAAGCGCCGTCTGCCGATGCTGCCCTGATTTTTCTGTGAGTCTGCCGGATAAGACCCGGGAAGGCTTCTGAGTCCGTCACATTGTTCAGCGACAGGTCTGCACAGATGATTTCATGTGTGTTGCTGTCAACTGCCAGATGCAGCTTTCGCCATATACGACGGCGTTCTTTGCCGTGTTTTTTGACTTTCCATTCGCCTTCACCAAAGACCTTCAGCCCGGTGGAATCAATCACCAGATGCGCGATTTCACCTCGGGTGAACGTTTTGAAACTGACATTAACCGACTTTGCGCGCTTGCTGACACTGGTGTAATCCGGGCAGCGCAACGGAACATTCATCAGTGTAAAAATGGAATCAATAAAACCCTGTGCAGCCCGCAGGGTCAACCTGAACACGCGTTTAATGACCAGAACGGTGGTGATGGCGAGATCATAATAGCGCTGAGGTCTTCCCCGTGATGAAGGCGTTGCCGACTCATACCAGGCCTGAATAGGTTCATCATCCAGCCAGAAAGTTATGGAGCCACGGTTGATGAGGGCTTTATTGTAGGTGGGCCAGTTGGTGATTTTGAACTTTTACTTTGCCACGGAACGGTCTGCGTTGTCGGGAAGATGCGTGATCTGATCCTTCAACTCAGCAAAAGTTCGATTTATTCAACAAAGCCGCATTGAGGCTGTAGCCCAAGGCGATGTTTGCGATGGAGGCACCGGGTTCAGAACACTCCTGAATGACCTGAGCCTTGAAAGATTTGCTGTAGGTACGGCGCTGAGGGCGCATGGAAAATCCGCTTGATGGGCCATGGCCTTCGGCGGCGGTGTCGGGAAGGTGTGTTGGCCGGACGGATACTGTTGAACTACGTTGTCTGGAGCAACGGAAGTGTTTCGGCCCGACTCTGGAACGCGATCCGCAGCGACGACTGGGCAATTCCGCACGTTGGCCTGAGCAGCCTCGGGGAAATCGTCGTCTGGGCGCGCCCAGACGAGTTTCCGCCAAGGAACATGCAGACGAGCAAGGGGCTGCGGGCACTCGGCTACAACGTGAGGATCGGTGTTTGATCGAGGCGCCTGTGGCACACGCAGGCTGACGAGCCAGGCGCTGTCCATTGCCTGAGCAGTTGACCTGCATCAATGGGGCGGGAGAACGCTGCACATTGACTCTTGAGGTTATTCATAGTAGGTCTAATATTACAAAGTATTGCAAGGATTTCCTTGGCCGGAACCGCAAAGCGACGCGATTGGAGAGGGTGAGATGAAAGCGCACCTACAGGTGATTTTCACGCTCGATGAATTGGCTGCGTACTTGAAAGTCGGCAAGCGGACGCTTTATCGGCTCGCCGCACACGGGGAAATTCCGGCTTTCAAGGTGGGCGGGACGTGGCGGCTTCGTCAAAGTGAAATCGATCAGTGCATCAATGATCAGACCCGAGCCGGAGCAAAGAAGGAGGTGATGCGCAAGCGTGAACAGCAGAAGTCATCCGAGCAGCCCGTGTCGCCTGGGCGCACTGCCCGTCACAGCAGGCAAAGGGCTTGAGTAACTCGTTTTCCAATTTTTCTGGAGGTATGACATGGACATCGATTTCAAGAAGTTGGCTCCCTGGAACTGGTTCAAGAACGAGCAGCAAGAGCAGCAGACCGTCTCTTCCCTGCCGGTGCAGCGCAATGACCTGCCAGCGGCGAGCGGGCCAGTCAGCCCGATCCTGCAACTGCATCGGGAAATCGACCGGCTGTTCGATGACGCATTCCGGGGCTTCGGTTTTCCGGCGTTGAACATGCCGCAGTGGCCATCCGATTGGTCGGGCATGCTGAAGCCGGCCCTGGACATCCAGGAAACCGACAAGCAGTACAAGATTACCCTGGAAGTGCCCGGTGTCGAGGAGAAGGACATCCAGATAACTCTCGACAACGACGTGCTGATGGTGCGTGGCGAGAAGCGCCAGGAACAGGAGAAGAAGGAAGGTGGCTTCCACCGTGTGGAGCGCTCCTACGGCAGCTTTCAGCGTGCCTTGAACCTGCCTGACGACGCCAACCAGGATTCGATCAAGGCATCGTTCAAGAACGGGGTGCTCACGGTCACGATCGACAAGCGCGAGGTCAGCGCGCCGAAGCAGGGACGCTCGATCCCGATCAACGGCTGACGTCGCCGGCTCGTTCGTCACAAGAAAAACCCGGCACGAGACGAGGAGTCGCGGCTCGCGATGCCTCGTCGCCTCAACCTTGTCAACCTTCTCAGGAGCATCAGCATGGCCAGAAAACAATGCCAGGTCTGCGGCCAACCCGCCACCGTGCGGGTGGAAGCCAATCTCAACGGTCGTAACAGCACCATGCTGTTGTGCGACGACCATTACCGGCAATTAGTGCGCCAGCAAAAGCGCACCGTTTCGCCGCTGGAAGCCTTGTTCGGCTCGCGTAGCGGCCTGTTCGAGGACTTCCTCGGCAGTGACTTCTTCCGCATCGGCGAAGACGCGACGCCAGTTGCCGCCGATACCGATGACGTGGTCGATGCCTCGTTTGGCGAGCCCGCCACCGCAGGTTCGGGTGCGCCGCGCCGTCGCGGCAGTGGGTTGGCCAGCCGCATCAGCGAACAGTCGGAAGCCTTGCTGCAGGAGGCCGCCAAACACGCTGCCGAATTTGGCCGCTCCGAGGTGGATACCGAACATCTGCTGCTGGCGCTGGCCGACAGCGACGTGGTCAAGACCATCCTGGGTCAGTTCAAGATCAAGGTCGATGACCTCAAGCGGCAGATCGAGTCTGAGGCCAAGCGCGGGGACAAGCCCTTCGAGGGCGAGATCGGCGTGTCGCCGCGCGTGAAGGATGCGCTCAGCCGCGCCTTCGTGGCCTCCAATGAACTCGGCCATTCTTATGTCGGTCCAGAGCATTTCCTGATCGGTCTGGCCGAGGAAGGCGAAGGGCTGGCCGCCAACCTGCTGCGCCGCTACGGCCTGACGCCGCAGGCGCTGCGCCAACAGGTCAGCAAGGTGGTCGGCAAGGGCGCCGAGGATGGCCGCGCTGAGACGCCGACCAACACGCCAGAACTCGACAAGTACTCGCGCGACCTGACCAAGATGGCGCGCGACGGCAAGCTCGACCCGGTGATCGGCCGCGCGCAGGAGATCGAAACCACCATCGAGGTGCTGGCCCGGCGCAAGAAGAACAACCCGGTGCTGATCGGCGAGCCGGGTGTGGGCAAGACCGCCATCGTCGAAGGGCTGGCGCAGCGCATGGTGGCGGGTGAAGTGCCCGAGACCTTGCGCGACAAGCGCCTGGTGGAACTCAACATCAACGCCATGGTGGCCGGCGCCAAATATCGCGGCGAGTTCGAGGAGCGCGTGCAGAAGGTGCTGAAGGAGGTGACCGAGCACCAGGGCGAGCTGATTTTGTTCATCGACGAGGTGCACACCATCGTCGGTGCCGGCCAGGGCGGTGGCGAAGGCGGGCTGGACGTGGCCAACGTGTTCAAACCGATGATGGCGCGCGGTGAACTCAACCTGATCGGCGCCACGACGCTGAACGAGTACCAGAAATACATCGAGAAGGATGCCGCACTGGAGCGGCGCTTCCAGCCGGTGACGGTGCCCGAGCCGACGGTGGCCCAGGCCATCATGATTCTGCGCGGCCTGCGCGACACCTTCGAGGCGCACCACAAGGTCAGCATCTCCGAGGACGCGATCATCGCGGCGGCCGAGTTGTCCGACCGCTACATCACGGCGCGCTTCCTGCCGGACAAGGCGATCGACCTGCTCGACCAGGCGGCCGCGCGCGTGAAGCTGTCGGCCACGGCCCGGCCGGTGGCCGTGCAGGAGCTGGAGTCCGAACTGCACCAGCTACGGCGTGAACAGGATTACGTGGCCGCGCGCAAGCAGTACGACCAGGCCGCCGAGCTCGGCAAGCGCATCGAAGCCAAGGAGGCCGAGCTCAAGAAGCTCGTCGAGGACTGGGAGCGGGAGCGGGCCTCCGGCAGTGCCGAGGTCAAGGCGGAACACGTGGCGCAGGTTGTCTCGCGCCTGACCGGCATCCCGGTCAACGAGTTGACGGTGGAAGAGCGCGAAAAGCTGCTGCACTTGGAACAACGGCTGCACGAGCGCCTGGTGGGACAAGACGAGGCGGTCCGTGCCGTGGCCGATGCCGTGCGGCTATCCCGCGCCGGCCTGCGCGAAGGCAGTAAACCGGTGGCTACCTTCCTGTTTCTGGGCCCGACCGGGGTGGGCAAGACCGAGCTCGCCAAGGCATTGGCCGAATCGATCTACGGCGATGAGCACGCCCTGTTGCGCATCGACATGTCGGAATATGGCGAACGCCATACCGTGGCGCGGCTGGTGGGCGCGCCTCCGGGCTATGTCGGTTACGACGAAGGCGGTCAGCTCACCGAGAAGGTGCGGCGCAAGCCCTACAGCGTGCTGCTGCTCGACGAGATCGAGAAGGCACACCCTGACGTCTACAACATCCTGCTGCAAGTGTTCGACGACGGTCGCCTCACCGACGGCAAGGGCCGGGTGGTGGATTTCACCAACACCATCATCATCGCCACGTCCAACCTGGGTTCGGACATCATCCAGCGACGGCTGAAGGCGCGTGAGGCGGCTGGCGAGGAGTACGAAAAGACCAAGGCCGAGGTCATGGACGTGCTGCGCGGCCACTTCCGGCCCGAGTTCCTCAACCGCATCGACGAGATCATCGTCTTCCATGCGCTGGGCAAGGAGGAGATCCGCCACATCGTCGGCCTGCAGCTCGATCGCGTGGCGCGCAGCGCCGCCAGCCAGGGCGTGACGCTCACTTTCGATCAGACGCTGATCGACCATTTCGCGGAAGAAGGCTACAAGCCCGAGTTCGGTGCGCGTGAACTCAAGCGCCTGATCCGCAGCGAGCTGGAAACTGCGCTGGCGCGCGAGATGCTCGGTGGCGGCATCGGCAAGGGCGATCACGCCAGCGCACGCTGGGACGACAAGGCCGAACGCGTGGTGTTCGAACGCAAAGAGCCACCGCAGACCCCGGCCGAGCCGGAGCAGCCGGATGTCGCGAAGGCGACCGAGACGCCGCACGGCGACGCTGGCAAAGACTCGAGCAAGAAGAAGTCGGCGAGCGACGCATCTTGATGGCGGGCGAGGCTGCCGTGTCCGACTCCATCAGCCTGGCATGGGCAGCCTCCCTGGCATCGATCGCGGTGGCGGTCGTCTACAAGCGTGATCCGCGGTCGGCCACGCCGTGGGGGCTGCTCATCAGCGGCGGCACTGCCCTCCCGCTCGCTGGCCATCCGTTTGCGTGACGGTGCGGCCCGTCTGTTCACCTGATCCTCTGGCAACTCGACTTTCGAGGAACACGGTCCATGGAAAAAAAGAATCAATGGAATACCGGCTACTGGATCGTTGCCCTCCTGCTGTTGCTGAGTTTGCAGAGCTACTGGCAGACGGCGAAAACCGTCGAGCCGGTGCCCTACAGCGAGTTCGAGAAGGCGCTGGACGAGGGGCGCGTGGCCGAAGTGCTGGTGTCGGATCGTACGGTGACCGGGCGCCTGAAGTCGCCGGACAGCCGGGGCAAGACGACGATCGTGGCAACGAGGGTCGAACCCGATCTTGCCGATCGCCTGTCGAAGTACGACGTACCCTATGCCCGCGTGTTGGAGAGCACCTGGCTGAGCGATGTGCTGTCGTGGATCCTGCCAGCGGTATCCTTCTTTGGCGTCTGGTTCTTCCTGTTCCGCCGCTTCGCCGAGAAGCAGGGCATGGGCGGGTTTCTCAACATCGGTAAGAGCCGCGCCAAGGTGTTCGTGGAAAAGAACACCGGTGTGACGTTCGCCGATGTGGCGGGGGGGGGATGAGGCCAAGGCGGAGCTGGTCGCGATCGTCGATTTCCTGAAGAATCCGCAGGACTATGGCCGTCTCGGGGCGCGCATTCCCAAGGGCGTGTTGCTGGTCGGCCCACCGGGCACCGGCAAGACATTGCTGGCCAAGGCTGTTGCCGGGTGGCCGAATCGACCCAGGCGCGCATCGATCAGGCTATCCGCGACATCGTGATGGGCGTGTTCGAGCGCGCCTACCGGATTCTCGACATCAACCGCGCGGTGCTGGAGCGCTGTGCGCGCGAGCTGCTGGCGCGGGAAACGCTCGACGAAAGCGATATCCGTCAATTGACTCAAGGACTTGTTCGGAACTGAAAACAGTAGTAGCTGCCATTCAGAGTAAACCGACGGCTCTGTTCAGTGCGTCATCCAATTCGTCGGCATTGTTCAAGGAGAACCGATATGTCTGCATTGACTCCGTGGGACCCCTTCCGGGAACTGGATGAATTGCAAAACCGCCTGGCGACGATGTCCGGACGAATACCCCAGCGACAGGGCGCCCGTACCGGCAACGAAGCCATGACCACGGCGGACTGGGCTCCAATGGCGGACATCAGCGAGGATGAGAACGCATTCCTCCTCAAGCTGGATCTGCCGGAGGTCCCCAAGGATGCCGTGCGCGTCAGCGCGGAAAACGGTGTGCTCACCATCAGCGGCGAGCGCAAACTGGAAAAAGAGGAGCAGGGCAAGAAGTTCCACCGCATCGAACGTGCCTATGGCCGCTTTGTGCGCAGCTTTGTCTTGCCTGACAACGTTGATCCGACCAAGGTGACGGCTTCCATGAAAGACGGCGTGCTGGAAGTGCGGCTTGTCAAGGCCGAGCAAGCCAAACCGAAACAGATTGAAATCTCAGTCAACTAACTTCAATCAAGAGCCCAAGATCATGAATATCAAACAGCCACAATACACCTTCTCCGCACTTGCCCTGGCGGTTGTCGTCGGACTGAGCGGACCGGCTCTGGCCCAATCGGCGGCAGGTTCTAGCCCAGGTGCTTCAGCACCCTCTGCCGCATCCAAGGCGGCACAGCCACAGGTAGATGACAAGGCCGCCCGGGAAGCCGATAAAAAGCGTGCCGAGCTCACTCAAGACGCCATCACGGCGCTCACCAAGACCCAGGAGGCTTTGACCCTCCTTGATGCAAACAAGACCAAGGAGGCGCTTGCTGCGCTGGAACTGGCCAGCGGAAAGCTGGAACTGGTATTGGCACGCGACGCCAAACTTGCTTTGGCGCCGGTCGATGTACGCGTCATCACCCACGATATCCACGCCAACGTGGAATCGGTAAAGAAAGCGGTCAAGTTGTCTCGGGAGTTGTTGGGTGATGGCGAGGTGCAAAAGGCCCGGCCCATCGTTGCCAATCTGGCCAGCGAAATCGTAATCCAAACCGACAACCTTCCGATGGCAACGTACCCGGCAGCGATCAAATCGGCCGCACGGCTCATCGACAGCGGCAAGATCGACAACGCCAAAGCGGAACTCGCCCGAGCACTGAACACGCTGGTGGTGACCTCGGTCGCCTTTCCTCTGCCCGTGCTACGGGCCGAAGCCGCGATGGCAAAAGCTGAAAAGCTGGCCGAGACCGACAGGCGCGATGCCAAGCAGAACGAGGAGCTCAGCACCTTGCTGTCGTCCGTGCGCACGGAGATCGAGATGGCGCAGATCCTGGGTTATGGCAAGAAGGCGGACTTCAAACCCATCTTCGATCAGGTGAAGTCCATTGAGCAAAAGTCGGCTGGTGGCAAAAGCGGCAAGGGATGGTTCGACGAGTTGAAGACGCGCATCCAAAAGCTGTTTTGAGGTGATGAAGGGGCTGACTGCTCTGTCGGTCAGTCTCGCGATGTTCGCATTCAGCCCCAATAGATTCGCCTATTTTCACTATCTCATACGAGGCATATCACCATGAATGAGCAAACACCGAATCCCAATGCGACGAACGAAGGAAAAAACGAACAGGCCGCGGTAAGCAGCCTTCCTGTCAGTCCAGAGTCCAAGCCTGAAGTCGTCACGGAGGTACAGCCTGAGGTTCAGAAAGAAACGGACTCGCAGGCGGCAGACAAACGTAAACAAGTCCTCGATGAGGCAGTCTCGGCCTTGTCGCTGACCAAATCAGCGCTGGCCGCACTTGACGGCAAGGACACTGCACGCGCATTGGCAACGCTGGCCGAAGTGACGGGAAAGCTGGAGCTGATCGTCGCGCGCGAACCCACGCTCGCCCTGGCCGGCGTTGATGTGCGCACCATCGTGCACGACTTGTTCGCCAACACGGAAACCATTGAGGCGATGACCGACGAGGCGCTGGATGCCCTCAAACATGGCGAGGTGCAACAGGCTCGCCACGTGCTGGCTTTGCTGGCCAGTGAAATCGTGATCACGGTCACCAGCATCCCTTTGGCGTCCTATCCCGCAGCCGTGAAGGCAGTCGTGCCGCTGATCGATCAGGGCAAGATCGAAGAAGCCAAAGCCGCGCTGCAGTCAGCGCTCAGCACGCTGGTCGAGGAGCGCAGCGTGCTTCCGCTGCCCGTCCTGCGTGCGAAGCTGCTCCTGAAGCGCGCCGAGCCCCTGGTAGAAGATGGTCAGCGCAGCGAAGCATCCAATGAGCGCCTGGAGACATTGTTGAACGAAGCCCGGCAGCAGTTGGAAATGGCAGAACTGCTGGGCTATGGAAAAAGGAAGGACTTTGAGCCCCTGTACGCTGAACTCAAGAAAATCAAGGAAAAGACGGGAGGGGGAGGCTGCGGAAAAGGCTGGCTCGATGAAGTCAAGGCAAAACTGTCCAGGTTGTTCTGAAACCGCTGGAGAGGGGGCGCATAGCGCCCCCTCTCTTGTCCCATGAGTGTTTGATTTTTTATTTTGTATAGATCTTTAGGAGATATTGCATGAAAACAGACACCATCGCCAATTCCAATGCGGATGACCCCACCAAAGCACTGTGTTCGCTGAGCCAAAATTGGTGGCTTTTTGTGCTGCGCGGTGTCTTGGCATTGATTTTTGCAGCCCTCGCGTTCTGGATGCCACAATCGGCTCTGTTGGCCATGACCATCATGTTCGGCGCATTTTCCTTGGTCAATGGCGCGTTCAACTTGTTTGCAGCGGTGCGCCATATCCAGAAAAAAGAGCGCTGGGGCTGGCTGCTGTTCAGCGGCATTGTCGGCATACTTACGGGCGTCGTCGTCCTGGTTGCTCCTTGGGTCGCCACGATAGTCTTGGCTTCTTTTTTATGGGCTAGCGTGGGCTTCTGGGCGATTTTCACCGGTGTGCTGGAGATATCCGCCGCCGTTCGGCTGCGTCGGGAAATCAAGGGTGAAATCTGGCTTGCCCTCAGTGGACTGCTCTCGATTATCCTTGGTGCTATCGTCTTGTGGATATTTTTTACCCGTCCGGTCGAGTCATTCGTGGCCGCAGGCTGGCTGTTGGGTTTCCATGCGGCAGTCTATGGCGTCACGCTTTTGTTCTTGAGTTGGAGTCTTCGCAAACGCGCCTGGGGTAAGAGCGTGCCAAACCAAAATCTATGGATATGAGCATCCTCGATTCATGCCTCCATAGAAATGACATCGAAGGAGTCATACATGCAGATACAATATAGCTATCGAGCTATCGACAAAGAGTTTCATGAACCTTGGCAGAGAGCTTTGGGAAATGTGATCGAGCACGCCCTCAAGCCATTGCTCGACAAACACACTAAAGATTCAGCGCGACTTCAAATCGTCCTTGATCGCGACAAGATCAAGCGGCAATTTCTGGCCAGTGGCTATATGCACCTGCCCGGCAAAAAGATTGTCAGCGTTACTGCATCACATGACGAGCTGACGCCCCTCGCGCAGATGCTCGCACAGTCGTTGTTCCGTCAGGCCAAGAAGCATTTTGACCGACTGCATGCTCAGGATCAAATCAAGCGCAAAGCACGACGCGAGCGCTTGCGCGAGCTCAAGGTGCGGATTGCCGCAAAACCCGCATCAGCCGCCCATGAGGCCGAGGTGACCCGAATGCCTCTACTGTCGAAACTTGAGGCTGTCGCAAGGCGTGAGCTGGCTTATCTGCGGGCCGTCGGCGATTTACCGCGCGATTATCCGACGCTGCGCGACGTGGTGGATGAAGCGATTGTCCGAGCTAAGGTGGAATGGCAATCCGTGCCGGGGGAAAAAGAGGCTTACACCGGTCTTTTGAAGCATCTGTTCGCCGTCCTGGATAACGAAGTGGCAAGCAGCCGGCAATTTGGCGAATTCGTTTCTCTGGACGCGCCGGTCGAACCGGATGCCCAAGACGTGGCCGAGGCCATGGTGGAAGAGGAAATCTTCGAATTTTATCAGCACGATGACACACTCAAGCTGGCCGATATTTTCGCTGGCAGTCAGCATCCCGATGTCGCAACGATCGCGGAACAGGAGGAGCTGATTGATCGGTCGAGCGAGTTCGCTTTTGCATTTGACCTGCTGAAGGACATGCCGCGTTTGTGGCGGCGCATTTTTCTGCTTATCCGTGTGGACGGGCTGAATGCCAGCAGCGTCTCTGAAATCCTGCTGATTCCTAGTAAGGAAGATGCTGTCCGAAGGTGGCTCATGCAGGCCGAAGCATTCATCGCTGCTCATCTGGAAGAGGCCGGAGTAAGCAAAAACGGGAACGATTGGATCCAAGGCGTTGATTGGTCGGCATTGTCTGTGACCCGAAGCGAGGCAGCCTCACTGTGGTCCAAGGAGGCGAACCATGAAGAATGATCTTCACCTCGTCTGCCCGCATTGCCAGTCCATCAACCGCGTACCGACTGCGAAGCTATCGGAACATCCCAACTGTGGCCGCTGCCAGCAGCCCTTGTTCACGGGCGAGCCCATCGAGTTGACTACGGCGACGTTCTCGCGCCACGTGGAGCGCAGCGATCTGCCGCTGCTGGTCGATTTCTGGGCGCCATGGTGCGGGCCGTGCAAGATGATGGCGCCACAGTTCCAGCAAGCGGCGCACCAGCTCGAACCGAGGATCCGGCTGGCGAAGGTGAATACCGAGGCTGAGCCCCACCTGGCCGCGCAGTTCGGTATCCGCAGCATCCCGACGCTCGCCCTGTTCCAGGGTGGGCGGGAGATCGCCCGTCAGGCCGGCGCGATGGGCGCGCAGGACATCGTGCGCTGGACGTCGACGCAAGTGGGGCGCTGACCGATGCAGGGCTTGCTCGGCACTACGCTAATCCTGCTGGCGGCTTGCAGCCTGGCGGCGATGGCCACGGCGGCGTTCAGAGTGCCCGCCTTGCTGGGGTATCTCTCTGTCGGCGTTGTACTGGGCCCCTCAGTCATCGGCGTGATCGCGCCGGGGGAGACGCTGAGCTTTCTGTCCGAGCTGGGCGTGGCGCTGCTGTTGTTCATGGTCGGACTGGAATTCTCCCTCGGAGACTTCTGGCTCGCCCGCAGGACGGTGCTGATGGCGGGCGCTCTGCAGATGATCGCCGTGGCCCCGCCGCTGATCCTGCTATTGATGTGGCTGGGGCAGCCCGGCCAGAGCGCCGCGCTGCTCGGCACTGCGGCGGCCATGTCGTCCACGGCGCTGGTCAGCCGACAACTGGCCGACCAAGGCGAGCTCACCACCCGCC
Organism: Klebsiella quasivariicola; assembly: GCF_002269255.1. Lineage (NCBI taxonomy): Bacteria > Pseudomonadati > Pseudomonadota > Gammaproteobacteria > Enterobacterales > Enterobacteriaceae > Klebsiella > Klebsiella quasivariicola. The sequence continues at coordinate 75,414 of NZ_CP022824.1, forward strand.
ACGGACGCAGTGCCATCGCCGTGCTGGTCTTTCAGGACCTGGCCAGCGTGCCCCTGCTGGCCTTGCTGGCGATCTGGGCGCGCGGCGAGTCGCCGAAGATCGAGCATGTGCTGCTTGAAGTATTCGGTGTGCTGCTGCTGTTCGCGGCAGCGGCCCTCGTCTCGCGCCGTCTGTTGCATGGCCTGCTGGGCTGGGTGGCGCGGCGGGGCCACGAGGAATCGTTCGTGCTCGTCTCCTTGTGCGTGGTGGTGGCTGCCGCCGCTGCTGCGCACGCGGTCGGCGTATCCGCCGCCCTGGGGGCCTTCCTCGCCGGGATGGTGCTGGGCGAGAGCGACTTCCGGCACCACATGGAAAGCCACCTCAGGCCGTTTCGCGATGTGTTGTCGGGCGTGTTCTTCGTGACCATCGGCCTGCAACTGGACGCAGCACAGATTCTTTCGGCACCGCTGGCGGTGCTGGCGTGGCTGGTGGTGCTGGTACCGGTCAAGATCCTGCTCAATACGCTGGCCTTGCGGGCGACGCGCCTGTCCGCCCTCGATGCCTGGCGCACGGGCATAGCGTTGGGGCACGGCGGCGAGTTCGCCCTGCTGTTGTTGGGCACGGTCTTGCAGCAGCATCTGATCCCCGCGACCGTCGTCCAACCCATGCTGGTCGCGCTGGTGCTCAGCATGGCCCTGGCACCGCTACTGATCCGCCATCACGATGTACTTGCCCGGTTCTTGAGCCGCACCGGCGGCGTCATTCAGCCACCCCAGGCTGAAGAAGTCGAGATCGCCGCGCAGACGACGCGATATCGAGACCATGTCATCGTTTGCGGCGCGGGCGAGCTTGGCCTGACAGTCAGCGAGATTCTTCGCCACGCCGGCGTGGCGCATCTGCTGCTGGAGGCGGACGCGCAGAAGGTAGAGGCCGCGCGTGCCGCCGGCGCGCCGGTGTTCCATGGCGATGCCAGTCGGCCCGATACCTTGCTGGCTGCCGGCTTGACGCATGCGCACTTGGTGGTGCTAACGTTCGCCCATGCCCAGCAAGCGTTGCGCATCGCCCAGGCGATTGCCGAGCGCCGTCCGGCGCTAACCTTGTGGGTGTCATGCAGAAGTACGACCGCGGCCGATGCATTTCGCGCCATGCCTAACGTGCGCGTGTATCAGCAATCCTTTGCCGCAGCTATTGGGCTGGCGGAACAGGTGATGTCGACGCTTGGCATGTCGACCGAGTTGATTGAAGGACACATCAGCGCAATGCGCCGCCGTCTCGACAGCAGCCGTTTTCCAGGGAGTTCATAGTCATGAAATCAAAACGCCTTAACCCATTTCAGGTCTTGCGTGACCAATTGGCCATCATGAGTTTTTACGAGCGCTTCGAGCAGGTCGTCGCGCTCGTGCTGTCGGCGGTGATCGCCGTCATCATCATGGTGTCGCTGTTCCAGCTCATCTCCATCGTCTTCACGCTGCTGGTTCTCGATGCCTTCAATCCCCTGGACCACAAGGTATTCCAGAGCGTGTTCGGCATGATCATGACGCTCTTGATCGCGATGGAGTTCAAGCATTCCATCGTGCGCGTGGCGCTGCGTCGGGACAGCATCATCCAGGTTAAGACGGTGGTCCTGATCGCGGTGATCGCACTCTCCCGCAAGTTCGTGATCCTCGACTCCGACGCGAGCCCCGCAAAGATATCCGCGCTGGCAGGCGCCACGCTGGCTCTGGGTGCGACCTACTGGCTGCTGCGCAAGCGCGGCGACCGCGCCGCCGAGACCTCTGAGCATGACCCGTCATCATCCGAGTGATCCGCGCACTGTGCTCTTGCAACACCGCTGGCTCAACCGCCTGCAGACCGGGCTGTTGGTCCTGACCCTGGTCGGGATCGCAGCCGCAGCAGGGAGACTGCCATTTGGGGAAGGCTGCCTGTGGCTCGCGCTGTTTGCCGTTGCAGGTGCGTTGCTGCTGGACCCGGTAGCCGCGTCGGCGCTGAGCTTGCGCCTGTACCGCGTACGGACCTTGCACCCGCAACAAGCCCACGAGATGTGGGCCCTGTTGCGCGAGCTGCCCGCCCGTGCCGGTTTGCCCGCCACGCCGGTGCCGCACTATGTGCCCAGTGCCGTCGTCAACGCCTTCGCCACCGGATCGAAGCAGGAGGCATCGATCGCCCTCACCGATGGCCTGCTGCGCAGCCTGAGCCCACGCGAGCTGGCGGGTGTGTTCGCGCACGAGGTCGCGTACATCGCTAATGAGGATCTGCGTGTCATGGGGCTGGCGGATTCCGTCAGTCGCCTCACGTGCCTACTGGCCCTTATGGGACAGATCGCGATCCTGCTCAGCCTGCCCGCGCTGCTGGTTGGCGCGGCGGAGGTCTATTGGCCTGGTCTATTGTTATTGGCCGCATCGCCCCAACTGGCCCTGCTCGCACAGCTCGGCTTGTCTCGCGTGCGTGAGTTCGACGCTGACCACCTTGCGGCGGAACTGACTGGCGACCCGCAGGGGCTGGCGTCCGCGCTGGCGAAAATCGAGCGGGTCAGCCGCTCCTGGCGTGCCTGGCTATGGCCGGGATGGGGCAATCCCGAGCCCTCCTGCTTGCGCACGCGTCCGGCAACGCAAGAGCGCATCGCACGCCTGCTGACGTTGGCGCCTTGGCCAGCATCAGCGTTGCCACTCCGCGCGCCCCATTTTTTGCCGGAATCCGCTTTGGCGACGCGCCCACCGCGCTGGCGCCCGAGCGGGCTGTGGCGCTGATTGCCCATCAACAGGAGACGTCTCATGGCCTATCTCGACCCGTACCAACGCCCCGCGCCGGACCGCTTCGTCCGGCGCTGGCTCTTCATCACCGCCTGTATTGCCGCGCTCATGCTGCTGTGGCAGTTTCTGCCCGCCATCGAGGCCTGGTTCAGTCCGCGCGAGGCAGCAGAACGCACCGTGATGGCGCGTGGCGATCTGGCGGCGGACGAGAAAACCACCATCGAACTGTTCGAAAAATCACGCGCCTCGGTGGTCTACATCACCACCGCGCAATTAGTACGCGATGTCTGGACGCGCAACGTGTTCTCCGTGCCGCGCGGCACTGGCTCGGGCTTCATCTGGGACGACGCCGGCCACGTCGTCACCAACTTCCACGTCATCCAGGGCGCGTCCGAAGCCACCGTCAAACTGGCCGACGGCCGCGACTACCAGGCCGCGCTGGTGGGGACGAGCCCCGCGCACGACATCGCCGTGCTCAAGATCGGCGTCGGTTTCAAGCGCCCGCCGGCCGTGCCGGTCGGCACCAGTGCCGACCTCAAGGTGGGTCAGAAGGTGTTTGCTATCGGCAACCCCTTCGGCCTGGACTGGACGCTCACCACTGGTATCGTCTCCGCGCTCGACCGCTCGTTGCCGGGAGAAGCGGGCGGCCCGGCCATCGATCACCTGATCCAGACCGACGCCGCCATCAACCCCGGCAATTCCGGTGGCCCGCTGCTCGATTCGGCTGGGCGGCTGATCGGCATCAATACCGCCATCTACAGTCCGTCTGGCGCCTCGGCCGGCATAGGCTTTGCGGTGCCGGTCGATACCGTCATGCGCGTGGTGCCGCAACTCATAAAGACCGGCAAGTACATCCGTCCGGCGCTGGGCATCGAGGTGGATGAGCAGCTCAACACGCGTCTGCAGGCGCTGACCGGCAGTAAGGGCGTATTCGTATTGCGCGTGACGCCGGGCTCGGCGGCGCACAGGGCCGGGCTCGTCGGCGTCGAGGTCACCGCAGGCGGCATCGTGCCCGGCGATCGCGTTATCAGCATCGACGGTATCGCCGTTGACGACGTCACCACATTACAGGCCCGGCTAGACGACAAGAACGTTGGAGATGTTGTGGTCTTGTTAGTGGAGCGGGCCGGCAAGACTCGCGAGATGCTTGTGGAACTACAACCGGGAGTTTGATGGAAAGTGGGTCATGGATCTGCACAGCGAAGCAGCCAAGCGACTTCAGCCTTGCGCCGAACTACGAGCCCTAGCTAGGGATGGTCTGAAGTAGCCCTGTATTTCCGGCTGGCTTCAGCCACTGCTGATTTTGAAAGCGGTGAATTGATCAAAAACGATCGGATCACTCGCTCATTTCGGTGCTTTCAGCCGTCGCGAGCACCTTGCGACGGCCATTTTCCGCATTACAGGCGCACCTCTCCTGCGCTTGCCAGCAAATGTCGGCGGGCCATCCATAGGTTCGACAGGGCAAACAGCGTCACCAGTTGTGCAGTGTTCTTCACCAGCCCTCGGAAACGTACCTTGGTGTAGCCGAACTGCCGCTTGATCACGCGAAACGGGGGCTCTACCTTCGCTCGCACTTGCGCCTTGGCCTTCTCGATCTTGCGCTTGGCTTTGTACAGGGCGCTGCGTTTATCGAGCATCTTGTAGGTGCTGCGGCGTGCTGCGACCTGCCAGATCACTTCTCGGTCGGCATGCTCGGAGCGCTTTTCGACGCCTGTGTAGCCGTCATCGGCGCAGACGACGTTCTCGTCGCCGTGCAGCAGTTTGTCGACCTGGGTGACATCCGCCACGGTGGCTTGTATCTAACAGTTTGTGGTGATTAGCTACCACCACTGAAGCAGAGTGAGCCGCCCCCTTCCCTTAAGGTCAGAAAAGTCGGCACCGCTGAACCTTGATTTGCAGCACATGGCCCTCCGCTTCACCTTTCACGCCAGCACATCAGGTTGAACGGTTATCGGGAGCTCGACTCCGTATGTACAAGGCGAACAGGCGTGACGGTTTATGTGAGAGGAGTTTGACCATGTTTCCAGTCGGCATTGACGTAAGTAAAAACACCCTGGATCTTTGCATGCTTTATGACGGTATCAAAGGACGCATAAAAACCCGTAACATCCAGAATAACAGACATTCAGTTGAAAATATTCTTCGCTGGCTCAGGCTTCAACATTGCAGTCCGGAAGATGTTCATGTGGTAATGGAAGCTACCGGTGTTTATCACGAACGGCTGGCCACTGAATTACATGATGCCGGTTTCCGGGTTTCTCTGGCCAACCCTCACCGTAGTCGGGAGTTTGCGCGTGGCATGGGAATCATGACAAAAACGGATAAGGTGGATGCGTATATGCTGGCCTGTTACGCATTCCTTAAGAAGCCACACCGCTGGGAGCCGCCGGCACCCGAAATCAGATATCTCGGTGCACTCCTGCGACGGCGGGATGTTCTGCTGGGTGATGCCCTGCGTGAGGAGAACAGGCTGGAAAAATACCTGTCGACAGACACACCTGCAGATATTATCAGTTCCTGCAGGCGTATGGCGCAGCTTCTGCGCGAGGAGGTAAGTAATATCGAGCGGCAGATAAAAGCACATATCAAAGCCAGCCCTGCACTGAGGCGTGATTATACACTGCTGACCTCAATTAAATCGGTTGGTCCCCAGCTGGGGATGCATATGCTGGTCGTGCTTCGCAGCCATAACTTTGTATCGGCTGAGCAGGCTGCCGCCTTTCTGGGCGTGGTGCCGATCGAGAAACGCTCAGGCACATCGGTCCGGCGCCGGCCGCGGATGTCGAAAATCGGCCCCCCTCAGTTGAGAGCGAAGCTTTACATGTCCGCCCTGTGCGGAAAAATCTACAATAAGCGAATGCGTAATATTTACGATGAGATGTGCCTGCGGGGTAAACCTAAAATGGTGGCCATTGGCGCGCTGATGCGGAAACTGGTGCACTGGTGTTATGGCGTCCTGAAGACCGGAACCGTTTTTAATGACGAAGACCTGAAACCGGTACTGTCAACCTGACTATACCAGGCTGGCATTAAACACAAGGTAATGCTCACTGCAATAAGTGAGCGCAGTCCGTTATGAGCGAACAGCGGAAGTTCGGAATGCATACTTACTACGATGCATGTTAAGCAATGGGGAGCAGGTCAGACGGGCAGCTATGAACGAGAAGCAGAGGTTCACAATTGGTGATGGCATTACGAACGTTGCGATATATTGATCAACGGCACGCTAGTCACCTGTAACATACCGATAGATATGTTGTATCATTGTTTCTATAGGAAAAATCTGCTTTGAAGAAGTTGCTGGGCGTGATTATTTGCATTGAAAGGTGATGGCAATGTGCGAAAGGACGTTTGAAAAAGAACTTTATTCTGAGTGGGTTATACGCAATAGCCTATACTGGATGACTCCACTTACTCGATGGAAACTCCTTGAGGAGTTGTCCTCTTGGACGATCTCTTTTGAAAACGATAGTCCCGAATGCCTCTATGAATTCGAGAGACTGCTGAATGATTACGCTTTGCGAGAAAAGCTACAGCATAAAACAGGGGCGTTGAGAGATTCTATTGTCCATAAAGTGCTTCGCAGCGTAGATGAAAGGCTTTCGTAATGGAATTGATGCCATTCAATTTTGACAGATTGCCTAATGGACGGGTTTTTATAAGCAACCTCGCAGGCTTTCATCACTTCATTAATGAGCAAGAGCTGCTTGATCTTTCTGATGAGCAAATCAGTGCGGAGCAATCAAACCCACTAGAAAGCAAGCTGTTCATAACCAACGAAAGCTCATCAGCTATTGCTCCCTATGCTTTAAGTTCTGCTTTTGCAAAAAGATTGATGAATGAACTGGCGATCAGGCCAATTTTCATGATTGTGCCCACATTGCGTTGCGACCATACCTGCAAGTATTGTCAGGTCAGTAGAGCTTCAGTGAACGCCTCTGGTTATGATCTAGATCCCGATCTCATCCCTCATATCATTTCGACTATCAAAAAACTATCGATACCACCTTACAAGATAGAGATACAGGGTGGAGAGCCACTCTTGCGGTTCGATTTAATTCAGTCTATCTATGAGCAATGTACTGAAACGTTGGGAAGCTCCGATTTTGAGATGGTGATAGCATCAAGCCTGTCTGTCTTGAATGAGGATATGCTTCAATGGTCGAGAGGCAGGAACATAACGTTCTCTGTTTCGCTTGATGGTGAGGAGGTTGTTCACAACAGTAATCGAATTCTTGGTCATGGGCTTGCTTACAGTAGAACAGTATCAGGAGTAGAGGCTATCAAACGGTCTTTAGGCGCTGGTCGCGTTGCAACGGTTACTACAGTTACTAAAGATCTTATCAGGCATCCTGAATCGATTGTCCAGGCTCACTTGTCTCTTGGCCTCAAGGACATGTTTATCCGACCTGTTAGTCCCTATGGGTTTGCACAAAAAGCATCGTTCACATTTTCTATGGAGGAATACTTCAGTTTCTATGCCTCGTTGATAGATGAAATCCTTAAGATGAATAATGAAGGGATAAGGGTTGTGGAACATTCGGCCTCCATTCATCTGAAAAGGATCTTCAATCCCGGCTTTAGTGGTTATGCGGATTTAAAGTCGCCAAGCGGGGTCGTGCTTAACAGTATTCTTTTCAATTATGACGGTCGAGTATATGGTAGCGATGAGAGCCGTATGTTGCAGAAGGTGAACCCTGAAACGGAGTTCAGTGCGGGTGAGGTTAAAACGCTATCATTTTCTAAGAGTCCTTACTATAACGCAGTGTTGAGTTCATCGTTCAATTTTGCTCTGCCGGGTTGTGATACATGTGCATATCAACCATTTTGCGGTGCAGATCCATGCCAGAACATAAGTGTACAGGGTGAGCCTGTCGGTGATAGGAGTCGTTCAACGTTTTGTCAGTATCACAAGGGGATGTTCAGGTATCTGATGAACTGCATCTCAGAAGGTGGTCCGAAGGCTGAGATGCTAAAAGGATGGGCATATGTCTGAGGTTATTAGGAACGATATCTTTCATTTTGCTTCAAAAAAGAATGTGCCCACGGGGTTCTATCGGTTATGCAAACAAAAACCAATGAACCCTTTATTCTTTTTACCCAATTTACTGGTAGTTGCTGAAGGCAATAATGATGCCATTCAACCATGCTTTGATTTCTCTGTTATTAGCACTGAATTATATGAGTCAATTGAAGATGGAGATATTGGGATAATCAACAATGGCAATATGATACGCGTAATTCTGTCCCGCAGAGCCAATCATAATACTGTCTTAGTAACGGAACGCTGCAATAACTTGTGTCTGTTTTGTTCGCAGCCACCTAAGAAATCAAATGATGACTGGCTACTTACCCAATCAGCTCTTGCTATAGCTTCATTTGGTTTGGATGGAGTTGTTGGGGTCAGCGGTGGAGAACCTTTGCTGTATGGAGATGATTTCCTTCACTTCATTGATTTTATCATCGAGAATTCACCAGATACTGCTTTGCATGTTTTAACAAACGGACGCAAATTTTCTGATATCAACTTTACTCAGGAAATGGCAAAGCGAAGCAAAAAGATAAAAATCACCTTTGGTATCCCGCTCTACTCATCAAGACCACTTGTGCATGATCATCTGGTAGGGAATGATGGCGCATTTAATGAAACGGTTAAGGGATTAATTAATGCAGGAAACTCAGGGATTAATATCGAACTTAGAGTTATTCCGACACTGGCTAACTATACAGAATTGGATGATATTGTAGAGTTCGTTGGCCGTGTGTTCTCCAACATCAATCAGATTTCCCTTATGGGGCTGGAATCTATCGGTTGGGCACGAAAGAACTGGTCAACAATCTTCATTGAGCACAGCAGTTATAGTGAGAAAATAATCTCCGCCATAGACGCTGCGCACAGGTCAGGTATACCTCTAACAATTTTTAATTATCCTTTGTGTCATCTTCCCGAAAGAGCTTGGGAGCTTGCTGCTCAGTCGATCTCTGATTGGAAAAATTACTATCCTAAAGAATGTGATGAATGCACTCAGAAGTCTTCCTGTACTGGTTATTTCAGTTCCTCAACAGGCCGTTTTCATCAACCACCGAGACCAATTTTATGAAAAAATTTAATTTTGCTGCTCTACTTCCGGGATTTTTGGCGCTCAATAATTCTGTATGGGCAAGTGATTCATCCACCGGAGCAAGTGATTTGCCTGGTATGACCCTTAATGAACATGATTTAGTGATAGCCCCACTTAACACCGAAGTTCCATTCTACATTGCAGGGCATCGCAGTCATAGCTCCCATCGAAGCCATAGTTCTCACCGATCATCATCAGGTGGCGGGTACTATGGTGGCAGCACTCCTTATTATCCAAAAACATACAGCTCACCAAGCTCATCTGAGTCTTCAAGTTCAGGAACAAGTTCCTCATCGTCCTCTTCCTCTGTGCGTTCGCTTCGTTCTAACGACAATAACAACTCTACTACTACGAATTCTGTTGGAACTACAGAAGCTAACCGTGCAAGTAATGGGCTGACTTCTGGTACAGAGAAGCGTAAGCGCTTAATCATGCGGGTTCAATTCGCTTTGCTGGACAAAGGTTATTACAACGGGAATATTGACGGCATAATGGGGCCTTCCACAAGGCAGTCCATAAAAAATTATCGCATTGCGAACGGACTACCAACACCTGCAACTGAAACGCTGGATACTCAATTATTGAACTCGTTAAATATTTTGGCTCGTTAAATCTCAGTGGGGCATAAAATGAAAAGTAATAAATTGCATTAGTCGCGTGCACACTATTGGTCACTAAGAGCAAGCAACGTCCGTGAACCACTCCCCATAAATTAAGATATTGCGATGTTATCAATGTCCGCTTCTGGCACAAAGCAGACGTTAAGACTTACAGCATCGGGAAACTTCTGGATGCCGCGTCAGCGGCATGGAGGCGCCAGATGAGGTTACATGTGTCTGTGGCGTCAAATGGCGCCGAAAGCCCGGCGTAGCCGGTTACCGGGCTATAAATTCTGCCACCCTACCCCCTGCCCTGATTAGCCTTAACCATCTAACAGCAATGAAGAAGTCAAAGTAATCCCTTTTAACCCCGGTGAGCGGGCTTTACGGCGTTTACGACGTAAAGGGCGTGATTTCCGGGGCCTTAGCGGCGGCAGCTTGCTGCTGACGCTTAGGGGGATGTTCTTCAGTTATTTGTAAGCGTACAGCGTGAACCGTCTGGTCATAATCTGAAGCATCCGACAAAGTGGTGTCCACCAAATAAGTAGTGGGAACCAAAGTGTCAGATATGCAGAAAAATATGACTCCCGGCAGGCGTAAAGGCTGCCCTAATTATTCTCCTGAGTTTAAACAGCAACTCGTTGCTGCCTCCTGCGAACCCGGGATATCCATCTCAAAACTGGCGCTTGAAAATGGCATTAATGCCAATCTGCTCTTTAAATGGCGCCAGCAGTGGCGCGAGGGAAAGCTGCTATTACCTTCCTCTGAGAGTCCTCAGTTACTTCCTGTGACTCTCGATGCCACCGCCGTACAACCAGAACCGCCCGCTGAGGACTCAGAGCTCAGCATCTGCTGTGAGGTAACGTTCCGGCACGGGACACTCCGCCTCAACGGCACTGTCAGCGAAAAGCTTCTGACTCTGCTGATACTGGAACTGAAGCGATGATCCCGCTACCAACAGGCATCAAAATCTGGCTGGTTGCCGGTATTACCGATATGAGAAACGGCTTCAACGGGCTGGCTGCAAAAGTGCAGACGGCGCTGAAAGACGAACCGATGTCCGGCCATGTCTTCATCTTCCGGGGCCGCAGCGGCAGTCAGGTTAAACTTCTGTGGTCCACCGGCGACGGGCTGTGCCTGCTGACCAAACGGCTGGAGCGCGGGCGCTTCGCCTGGCCGTCAGCTCGCGATGGCAAAGTGTTCCTGACCCCGGCGCAGCTGGCAATGCTGCTGGAAGGCATCGACTGGCGACAGCCGAAGCGGTTGCTGACCTCCCTGACCATGCTGTAGGCTTCTTTATCCTGGTTGTCGCAGAATAAGCCTGGTAAAATGCTGGCTTATGAATGACATCTCTTCTGACGACATCCTTCTGCTGAAACAGCGCCTTGCCGAACAGGAAGCGCTGAACCGTGCCCTGCTGGAAAAGCTGGCAGACCGGGAGCGCGAAATAGACCATCTGCAGGCGCAGCTGGATAAACTTCGCCGGATGAACTTCGGCAGCCGTTCCGAAAAAGTCTCCCGCCGTATCGCACAAATGGAAGCCGATCTGAACCGGCTTCAGAAAGAGAGCGATACGCTGACCGGTCGGGTGGATGACCCGGCAGTACAGCGCACTCTGCGTCAGACCCGCACCCGCAAACCGTTCCCCGAATCACTCCCCCGCGATGAAAAACGCCTGCGGCTGTAAGCACCCCTGCTTCAGTTCCATGCACTTTTTGAGAGTTCCGGTTTTTCAGCCATCAGCCGGTACTCTTCCGGTGTCAGGTTATTCAGGGATTCATGAGGCCGCTCGTTGTTATATTCCATCAGCCAGCGCTCGGTAATTTCCCGTGCTTCATTCAGTGTTCTGAACAGGTAAAAATCCAGGATTTCTGTCCGGTATGTTCGGTTGAACCGTTCGATAAAAGCATTTTGTGTCGGCTTACCCGGCTTGATAAATTCGAGCTGTACGCCATGTTCTTCGGCCCATTGTGCCAGCGCCAGCGAGACCAGCTCTGGCCCGTTGTCCATCCGCATTTTCAGCGGGTAGCCGCGGTTTGCCACGATCCTGTCCAGCACCCGGATGACTCGCTGAGCCGGGATATTCAGGTCGATTTCTATCGCCAGTGCTTCACGGTTAAAATCATCCACCACATTAAAGGTTCGGAAGCGTCTGCCGCAGACCAGCGCGTCGTGCATAAAATCGATGGACCAGCTCTGGTTTAACGCTTGCGGTGTCGCCAGTGGTGCGGGATTACGCACAGGCAGCCGCTGTTTTCCCTTGCGGCGAAAATTCAGTTTCAGCAGGCAGTAAATCCGGTGAACACGTTTATGGTTCCAGGTATTACCCTGCCTGCGCAGCAGCTGGAACAGTTTCTTAAAACCGTAGCGCGGATAGCGTTCTGCCAGCTCAGTCAGCGCGTGGATCACTGGTTCATCATGCCGGGTATCGGGCTGATAAAAATACACCGTCCTGCTCAGCGATAACGTCCTGCAGGCCTGGCGTAAACTCATGGCAAATTGCACCGTCAGATAGCTGACGAGTTCACGCTTTATCGCTGGTTTTAAAGCTTTTTTTCGATGACGTCTTTAAGTGCCCGGCACTCAAGGCTGAGATCAGCAAACATCTGTTTTAAACGTCGATTCTCATCCTCAAGATCTTTGATTTTTTTAATATCGGCCGCTTCCATCCCGCCATATTTCGCCTTCCAGTTGTAATAGCTGGCTTCCGAAATAGCGGCCTCACGGCACACATCCTTGACGGTACGTCCGGCTTCGACGGACTTCAGAACGGCGATGATCTGGTGTTCAGTGAATCGGATCTTACGCATAGCGATCTCCTCAGGGGACATTATCAGTATGTCGGAAGATCTCTAAAAGTGAATGGTTCGTTTTGCCGGGATACTTACAGCCAGAAATAATGAGTCAGCATAAAGGGCCAGAACCAAAGGTAAGGTGGAGCGGATGGTGAAATACCTCAAGGAGAACTTCTTCGTCCGGTACCGCCGGTTCGACAGCTTCGCCCAGGTTAATCAGCTACTGGAGCAGTGGATGGCTGACGTTGCCGACAGGCGGGAACTTCGCCAGTTCAGGCAGACACCGGAACAGCGCTTCACGCAGGAACAGGAGCATCTGCAGCCGTTGCCGGATACGGACTTCGATACCAGCTACTTCGATATCCGTCATGTCTCCTGGGATGGCTATATCGAGGTTGGCGGAAACCGTTACAGCGTGCCGGAAAGCCTGTGTGGCCAGCCGGTATCAATACGGATTTCGCTGGATGATGAACTGCGGATCTACAGTAATGAGCAGCAGATGGCATCGCACCGTCTCTGTTCGGCTGCATCCGGCTGGCAGACCGTGCCGGAGCATCACGCCCCGCTCTGGCAGCAGGTCAGTCAGGTGGAACCCGAAATCTGATTTATTCAACAAAGCCGCACCAAATCATCACTCGAAGATATTCAGGCATGGTACATCCGCGGCAAGCCCCTAATTTGTACTGAGGGGCAAAGTGAAAAAAGTTACTTTTTGTTGAAACGACAGTTAGCAATAACCCCCGCTTGCGGGGGCCATACCCACCAGGAGCAAACGCAGAAAGCCCGAGATACTTCTGCTGTACCGGGGGCTGGCGACATTTCAGGCAACACTCATAGTTGACATCCTCCCCGCCCTAAAGGGCGGGGAGGATGTCAATAATAGCAGACCACATCATGATGTCATTCTGACCGACAGATGCCAGAAGCAGAGGATCCATCCCATTTTATACCTACCTTATAACACTTAGAAAAACAACATGTTAAAAATGTTTATTGGAAACAATTTTATTTCCAATTGTAATGATAACCATTCTCATATTAATATGGCTACGTGATAATTAACTTTTGATGCACTCCGCATGTCTGACCGTGCCACTACCACAGCTTCCTTAACGTTCGAGTCGCTTTATGGCACCCATCACGGCTGGTTGAAAAGTTGGCTGACGCGCAAACTCCAGTCTGCCTTTGATGCAGATGACATTGCCCAGGACACTTTTTTGCGGGTAATGAGCAGCGAAACGCTCTCGACGATCCGCGATCCTCGCTCTTTCCTGTGCACTATCGCCAAACGCGTGATGGTGGACCTGTTTCGCCGAAACGCGCTGGAAAAAGCGTATCTGGAGATGCTGGCGCTTATGCCGGAGGGGGGAGCGCCTTCACCTGAGGAACGCGAAAGCCAGCTCGAGACCCTACAACTCGTCGACAGCATGCTGGACGGGCTAAACGGAAAAACACGTGAAGCGTTTCTGCTTTCGCAACTGGATGGCCTGACATACAGCGAGATTGCGCACAAACTCGGTGTTTCCGTCAGCTCCGTGAAAAAATACGTGGCGAAAGCCGTCGAGCACTGCCTGCTGTTTCGTCTGGAGCATGGGTTATGAATCCTTCGTTAACCGATTCCCGCCGTCAGGCGCTGCGTTCAGCTTCCCACTGGTATGCCGTGCTAAGCGGCGAGCGCGTCAGCCCACAACAGGAAGCGCGCTGGCAACAGTGGTATGAACAGGATCAGGATAACCAGTGGGCCTGGCAGCAGGTTGAAAACCTGCGCAACCAGCTTGGCGGTGTGCCTGGCGACGTTGCCAGCCGGGCGCTGCACGATACCCGCCTCACCCGCCGTCACGTGATGAAAGGATTACTGCTGTTGCTCGGCGCTGGCGGAGGCTGGCAACTCTGGCAGTCGGAAACCGGCGAAGGTCTGCGGGCAGATTACCGCACCCCCAAAGGCGCAGTCAGCCGTCAGCAACTGGAAGATGGCTCCCTGCTCACGCTGAATACCCAAAGCGCGGCGGATGTGCGTTTTGATGCGCATCAGCGCACCGTCCGGCTCTGGTACGGTGAAATCGCCATTACTACCGCGAAAGATGCGCAGCAACGCTCCTTCCGCGTCCTGACCCGTCAGGGCCAACTCACCGCTTTAGGGACAGAATTTACCGTCCGCCAGCAGGATAATTTCACGCAGCTTGACGTGCAGCAGCACGCCGTGGAAGTGCTTCTCGCCAGTGCCCCCGCGCAAAAACGCATCGTGAACGCTGGTGAAAGCCTGCAGTTCAGCGCCTCTGAGTTTGGCGCAGTGAAACCGCTGGATGACGAGAGTACAAGCTGGACGAAGGGCATCCTGAGCTTCAGCGATAAACCGCTGGGTGAGGTGATAGCCACGCTAAGCCGTTACCGCAACGGCGTGCTGCGCTGCGATCCCGCCGTTGCCGGGCTGCGCCTGAGCGGGACGTTCCCGCTGAAAAATACCGATGCGATCCTGAACGTTATCGCTCAAACGCTTCCCGTTAAAATTCAGTCTATTACGCGGTACTGGATAAACATTTCACCGCTGTAAGAAAAATAATTCTCATTTCGATTGTCCTTTTTACCTTCTCGTTCGACTCATAGCTGAACACAACAAAAATGATGATGGAGAAGGTATGACGCCGTTACGCGTTTTTCGTAAAACAACACCTTTGGTTAACGCCATTCGCCTGAGCCTGCTGCCGCTGGCCGGTCTCTCGTTTTCCGCTTTTGCTGCACAGGTTGATATCGCACCGGGATCGCTCGACAAAGCGCTCAATCAGTATGCCGCACACAGCGGAATTACCCTCTCGGTTGACGCCAGCCTGACGCGCGGCAAGCAGAGCAACGGCCTGCACGGAGATTACGACGTCGAGAGCGGCCTGCAACAGCTGCTGGACGGCAGCGGACTGCAGGTAAAACCGCTGGGAAATAACAGCTGGACGCTGGAGCCCGCGCACGCGCCAAAAGAAGATGCCCTGACCGTGGTCGGCGACTGGCTGGGCGATGCGCGTGAAAACGACGTATTTGAACATGCTGGCGCGCGTGACGTGATCCGCCGTGAGGATTTCGCCAAAACCGGCGCAACCACCATGCGTGAGGTGCTTAACCGCATCCCTGGCGTCAGCGCGCCGGAAAACAACGGCACCGGCAGCCACGACCTGGCGATGAACTTTGGCATCCGGGGCCTGAACCCACGCCTCGCCAGCCGCTCGACCGTCCTGATGGACGGCATCCCCGTCCCCTTTGCCCCTTACGGTCAGCCGCAGCTTTCACTGGCTCCCGTTTCGCTCGGCAACATGGATGCCATTGACGTGGTGCGCGGTGGTGGTGCGGTGCGTTACGGACCGCAGAGCGTGGGCGGCGTGGTGAACTTTGTTACCCGCGCCATTCCGCAGGACTTTGGTATCGAGGCGGGGGTGGAAGGTCAGCTCAGCCCAACCTCTTCACAAAACAACCCGAAAGAGACGCACAACCTGATGGTGGGCGGCACAGCGGACAACGGTTTTGGCACCGCGCTGCTCTACTCCGGCACGCGCGGCAGTGACTGGCGCGAGCACAGCGCCACCCGCATCGACGACCTGATGCTGAAAAGCAAATATGCGCCGAATGAGGTGCACACCTTCAACAGCCTGCTGCAATATTACGATGGTGAAGCCGACATGCCCGGCGGCCTGTCCCGCGCGGATTACGACGCCGATCGCTGGCAATTCACCCGCCCGTATGACCGCTTCTGGGGCCGTCGCAAGCTGGCGAGCCTGGGCTACCAGTTCCAGCCGGACAGCCAGCATAAATTCAACATTCTGGGGTTCTACACCCAAACCCTGCGCAGCGGCTACCTGGAGCAAGGCAAACGCATCACCCTCTCGCCGCGTAACTACTGGGTGCGCGGTATTGAGCCACGCTACAGCCAGAGCTTTATGATCGGCCCTTACGCGCACGAAGTGGGCGTGGGCTATCGCTATGTGAATGAATCAACGCATGAAATGCGTTACTACACCGCCACCAGCAGCGGGCAGTTGCCGTCCGGCTCAAGCCCTTACGACCGCGACACGCGTTCCGGCACCGAGGCGCACGCCTGGTATCTGGATGACAAAATCGACATCGGCAACTGGACCATCACGCCGGGTATGCGTTTCGAACATATCGAGTCATACCAGAACAACGCCATCAAAGGCACGCACGAAGAGGTGAGCTATAACGCACCGCTTCCGGCGTTGAACGTGCTCTATCACCTGACTGATAGCTGGAATCTTTATGCAAACACTGAAGGCTCGTTCGGCACCGTACAGTACAGCCAGATTGGCAAGGCTGTGCAAAGCGGCAATGTGGAACCGGAAAAAGCGCGAACCTGGGAACTCGGTACCCGCTACGACGACGGCGCGCTGACGGCGGAAATGGGGCTGTTCCTAATTAACTTTAACAATCAGTACGACTCCAACCAGACCAACGACACCGTCACTGCACGTGGCAAAACGCGCCATACCGGGCTGGAAACGCAGGCACGTTACGACCTGGGTACGCTAACGCCAACGCTTGATAACGTTTCCGTCTACGCCAGCTATGCGTATGTGAACGCGGAAATCCGCGAGAAAGGCGACACCTATGGCAATCAGGTGCCATTCTCCCCGAAACATAAAGGCACGCTGGGCGTGGACTACAAGCCGGGCAACTGGACGTTCAATCTGAACAGCGATTTCCAGTCCAGCCAGTTTGCGGATAACGCCAATACGGTGAAAGAGAGCGCCGACGGCAGTACCGGCCGCATTCCCGGCTTCATGCTCTGGGGCGCACGCGTGGCGTATGACTTTGGCCCGCAGATGGCAGATCTGAACCTGGCGTTCGGTGTGAAAAACATCTTCGACCAGGACTACTTCATCCGCTCTTATGACGACAACAACAAAGGCATCTACGCAGGCCAGCCGCGCACGCTGTATATGCAGGGGTCGTTGAAGTTCTGATGTGTTAACGCCCGGCTTGCCGGGCTTTTAGCTGGAATGTGACTATGTTGGCATTTATCCGTTTTCTTTTTGCAGGCCTGCTGCTGGTGATCGGCCACGCCTTTGCCGCCACGGTTCAGGACGAACACGGCACGTTTACACTCGATAAAACGTCACAACGGATTGTGGTGCTGGAACTCTCGTTCGCCGATGCGCTGGCCGCCGTGGACGTCAGCCCGATCGGTATTGCCGACGATAACGATGCAAAACGCATCCTGCCCGAAGTGCGTGCGCACCTGAAACCGTGGCAGTCCGTCGGAACGCGCGCGCAGCCGAGCCTGGAAGCCATTGCTGCCCTGAAACCAGACCTGATCATTGCCGACAGCAGTCGCCATGCGGGGATTTACACCGCCTTGCAGCAAATCGCGCCGGTACTGCTGCTTAAGTCCCGCAACGAAACCTACGCTGAAAATTTGCACTCAGCGGCTATCATCGGCGAAGTGGTAGGTAAAAAACGAGAGATGCAGGCGCGTCTGGAACAACATAAAGAGAAGATGGCGCAGTGGGCCAGCCAGCTTCCCACAGGGACACGCGTGGCCTTTGGCACATCACGCGAACAGCTATTCAACCTGCATACCCAGGAGACCTGGACCGGCAGCGTGCTGGCTTCTCTGGGGCTGAACGTTCCCGCTGCGATGGCGGGCGCGTCCATGCCGTCCATCGGCCTGGAGCAAATGCTGGCGGTCAATCCTGCCTGGCTGCTGGTTGCCCACTATCGCGAAGAGAGCATTGTTAAACGCTGGCAACAAGATCCGCTCTGGCAGATATTAACCGCCGCGCAGAAGCAGCAGGTTGCTTCAGTCGACAGTAACGCCTGGGCGCGGATGCGCGGTATTTTTGCCGCAGAGCGTATTGCCGCTGACACGGTAAAAATCTTCCACCATCAGCCGCTTACCGATATGAAATGACCGCGCTAAAACACCCGGTGCTGCTGTGGGGGCTTCCCGTTGCAGTACTTATTATTATTTTCTGGCTGAGTCTGTTTTGCTACTCGGCCATTCCTGTTTCCGGAGCAGACGCAATCCGCGCCCTGCTGCCTGGACACACGCCAACGCTACCAGAAGCGCTGGTGCAAAACCTTCGTTTGCCGCGAAGCCTGGTCGCCGTTCTGATCGGCGCAAGCCTGGCGCTCGCGGGCACGCTGCTGCAAACCCTGACCCACAACCCAATGGCCTCTCCTTCACTGCTCGGCATTAACAGCGGCGCGGCGCTGGCTATGGCGCTTACCAGCGCGCTGAGTCCGACGCCGGTTGCAGGCTATTCCCTGTCGTTCATCGCGGCATGCGGGGGCGGCGTGAGCTGGCTGCTGGTCATGACCGCAGGAGGCGGGTTTCGTCATACCCAGGACAGAAACAAACTGATCCTCGCGGGTATCGCGCTGTCGGCCTTTTGTATGGCCCTGACCCGCATCACCCTACTGCTGGCCGAAGATCATGCTTACGGCATCTTTTACTGGCTGGCAGGCGGAGTGTCCCACGCCCACTGGCAGGATGTCTGGCAGCTCTTGCCGGTGGTGGTCACTGCAGTCCCTGTCGTGTTGCTGCTGGCGAATCAACTGAACCTGCTCAACGTCAGCGACAGTACCGCCCATACGCTGGGAGTGAACCTGCCGAGACTACGTTTGATCATCAATATGTTAGTGCTGCTTCTGGTTGGCGCGTGCGTCAGTGTGGCAGGTCCGGTGGCGTTTATCGGCCTGCTGGTGCCACATCTGGCGCGCTTCTGGGCAGGCTTCGATCAGCGCAACGTACTGCCGGTGAGCATGCTGCTGGGGGCCACGCTGATGCTGATGGCAGATGTACTCGCACGCGCGCTGGCCTTCCCCGGCGATCTGCCCGCAGGCGCAGTGCTGGCGCTGATTGGCAGTCCTTGCTTTGTCTGGCTGGTGAGGAGGCGAGGATGAAAATTGCGCTGGTCATTTTCATCACCCTTGCCCTGGCAGGCTGTGCGCTGTTATCACTCCATATGGGGGTGATCCCCGTGCCGTGGCGCGCGCTGCTGACCGACTGGCAGGACGGACGCGAGCATTATTATGTATTGATGGAGTACCGACTGCCGCGCTTGCTGCTGGCACTGTTTGTCGGTGCAGCCCTCGCCGTGGCGGGCGTGCTGGTACAGGGGATTGTGCGTAACCCGCTAGCATCACCGGATATTCTCGGCATTAACCATGCCGCCAGCCTTGCCTCTGTGGGAGCACTGCTTCTTATGCCATCACTATCCGTGATGGTGCTGCCGCTGCTGGCCTTTGCGGGCGGTATGGCGGGGTTGATCTTGCTGAAGATGCTGGCAAAGACCCACCAGCCGATGAAGCTGGCGCTCACCGGCGTGGCGCTTTCCGCCTGCTGGGCGAGCCTGACGGATTACCTGATGCTCCTGCACCCGCAGGATGTAAACAGTGCCCTGCTGTGGCTGACGGGTAGCTTATGGGGGCGCGACTGGCACTTTGTGAAGATTGCCGTGCCGTTGCTCATTCTGTTTTTGCCGCTGAGCCTGCGCTTTTGTCGCGATCTCGACCTGCTGGCGCTGGGCGATGCACGAGCAGCCACGCTCGGCGTGTCGGTTCAGCGCACCCGGTTCCAGGGGCTGATGCTGGCTGTCGCGATGACAGCAACCGGCGTGGCCGTCTGTGGCCCGATAAGTTTTATTGGTCTCGTCGTGCCGCACATGGTGCGCAGGATCGCCGGCGGGCGTCACCGCTGGCTGATGCCCGTTTCGGCCCTGACGGGCGCGTTGTTGCTGGTCATTGCCGATCTGCTGGCACGAATCATTCATCCGCCGCTGGAGCTTCCGGCAGGCGTGCTGACCGCCATTATCGGCGCACCGTGGTTTGTCTGGCTGCTTGTGAGAATGCGATAAATGAGATTACGTACTGAAAATCTGACCGTCAGCTATGGCGCACAAACCGTGCTGGATGGACTTTCTCTCGCCCTGCCTGCCGGAAAAATCACGGCCCTGCTCGGCCCTAACGGTTGCGGGAAATCGACGCTGTTGAACTGTTTTTCTCGCCTGTTAACACCAGACTCTGGCGAGATATTGCTTGATGAAAAACCCATAGCCGGTTTTTCCGCCCGCCAGCTGGCTCGCCGCCTGGCTTTACTGCCGCAACACCATTTATCCCCCGAGGGGATCACTGTACGGGAACTGGTTTCCTACGGCCGCAGCCCGTGGCTGTCGTTGTGGGGGCGACTCTCCGCGGAAGACAACGAGCGGGTCAACGTGGCAATGAGTCAGACCCGGACGCGCAATCTGGCTGACCGCAGGTTAACCCAGCTTTCCGGCGGCCAGCGCCAGCGTGCGTTTCTGGCGATGGTGCTGGCACAGGATACCCCACTCATTCTTCTTGATGAGCCTACGACCTACCTCGATATCAATCATCAGGTTGAACTGATGCGCCTGATGGTTGAACTCAAAAGGCAGGGGAAAACCGTAGTGACGGTACTCCACGATCTGAATCAGGCCAGCCGCTATTGCGATCATCTGGTGGTACTGGCAAGCGGTCGCGTGATGGCGCAAGGTGCTCCGGAAGCAGTGATGAAACCAGAGCTTCTAAAGACGGTGTTCAGCGTAGAAGCGGAAATCCATCCCGAACCGGTATCTGGCAGACCCATGTGTGTGGTGAAGTAGTCTGGCGAAGTGATAAGGATCATCACAGGACAGATAAAGGAAGTGATAACCACCTGCCAACAGGCACCAAAATCTGGCTGGTTGCCGGTATCACCGACATGCGCAACGGCTTCAATGGTCTCGCCGTAAAGGTGCAGACGATGCTGAAAGATGACCCGATGTCCGGCCATGTCTTCATCTTCCGGGGCCGCAGCGGCAGTAAGGTCAAACTGCTGTGGTCCACCGGCGACGGGCTGAGCCTGCTGACCAAACGGCTGGAACGCGGCCGCTTCGCCTGGCCCTCTGCCCGCGATGGCAAAGTGTTCCTGACCCCGGCGCAGCTGGCAATGCTTCTGGAAGGCATCGACTGGCGGCAGCCTAAAAGACTGCTTACGTCCCTGACCATGTTGTAGGCCTCTTTATCCTGGTTGTCGTTGAATAAGCCTGGTAAAATGCGGGCTTATGAACAACACCTCCCCCTGACGACATCCTTCTGCTGAAACAGCGCCTGTCCGAACAGGAAGCGCTGAACCGCGCCCTGCTGGAAAAGCAGGCCGACCGGGAGCGCGAAATAGACCATCTGCAGGCGCAGCTGGATAAGCTTCGCCGAATGAACTTCGGCAGTCATTCTGAATAAATCTCCCGCCGCATCGCGCAGATAGAAGCCGACCTGAACCGGCTTCAGACAGAAAGCGATACGCTGACGGGTCGGGTTGCCGATACGGGCCGGGCCACGTATCGTTTTAACCCTGAATATTCATCGCAGATATTGTTTCGGGTTTTCCGGTATACCAGCCCTGAACTAGGTAACCGGGGCCAAGAGAACGGACGAATTCAAACTGTCCTGGCGTTTCCACCCCTTCAAACACCAGTGGTTTGCCAGTACCACGTAACCCTTTCACCACAGAAACAAGTAGCGCTCGCTTCACCGGGTCATCAATATTGGCAATAAAAATACGGTCTATTTTTATCTCATCGAAATCCAGTACCGTCAGCCATTCAATATGGGGGCCGCTTGGAAAACGGAAAATATCCTACGTTAAGCCTGTTTTTTGAGCTGGCATGACGGGCAGCTATGAGCGAAGTATAGTCATTCGCCCTATCTCTTTTGTCGCACTTTCAACAAGGGGGTCGCTTGGAAAGCGGAACGAGGTCAGTCTCCGCCCGGACTGCTCAGCTCTTTAAACAGCAAAAGAGAGGCATCTTATGAGAAGGGATTATTCAGTATGTCAGGGCAGACTGCTTTTTCATCCGCAGGTACTGAGGGTAAATGCTCAATTCCGGTACGATTCTTACTCTATAGCCAGACAGAATTCAGCATTGTGCTGAACCCGAATCTTTTTTTACTCTGACAGGCCTGTTCATCAGAACCCTGAAAAAACAATTTTCCCGTTCACATTTTTATTTTCCATGTCCTCATGAGCCCGGCGAAGTGCTTTAGCATTCAGCCTGCCATACTCTGCCAGCAACGGAGGTTTGAGCTTACCGGAATCCAGCATGCATGAGAGTTTGTTAAGAATATCATGCTGTTTAGACATGTCCGCAGTAGCATGCATGGGGCGGGTAAACATTGCCTCCCAGTGAACAGAAACGCTCTTAAATTTGATCAAACGCAGATCCAGTGGTTCAGGGTCGTCGATGAGTCCGATACGGCCTTGTGGGGCAATAATTTCGGCCATATTTTCCCAGGCAGATGGCGTGGTGTACGTTGAGAAAATCCGGGTAATGGGAGGGAGTCCAGCAAGGCTGGCAACCTGTGGCGCAAGCGCACATGAATGATCCAGGACATAATGCGCACCAAACCCGCGAACCGCTCTGACACTCTCCTGCCGGGAGGCAGTCCCGATGATGTTCACCCGACTCAGAGTGCGGGCAAGCTGTATAGCCATACAAGGGACTCCGCCCGCACCGCCAAGCATCAACAGGGTCTGATCAGCATCTCCGTTCACTGACAACTGCAGACGATCAAATAACATTTCCCAGGCTGTCAGACCGGTCAGAGGAACCGACGCTGCAGCTTCAAAACTTAGTGCTGCCGGCTTTATCCCCGTAATGCGTTCGTCAACCAGCTGAAACTCTGCGTTGGCTCCCTGGCGATCGAGCACACCGGCATAGAAAACGTGGTCACCTGGCCTGAACAGCGTCACATCTGGTCCGGTTGCTTCAACAACACCGGAAGCGTCGTATCCCATAACTACCGGATTGCCTGCAGAGGGGCTGATGTTTCGCCGGCTTTTCAGGTCCCGTGGGTTAACCGCGACCGCCCTGACTCTGATCAAAAGATCACGCCCCTTGGGCATGGATGGGTGGGGAAGCGACAAATCTTCAATAACGGATGTACTTTCCCCGGGTTGCCAGAAACCAACGGCTTTCATTCTGTCTCCTTAAAAAGGTCAGTCACCAGATAAATAAATGTAAAAGTGTGCGGAACGCGATACCCGCCAGTGCCCCCGGCAGTGCAAATCGAAAAATACGCAGAAAGCGGGCGCTGATGCCCATGAATATACCAATGCCCGGCAAATCAAAACTGTTGATGAGAAATCCGGCTGAGCGGTTAATTTCGTTAACGGTCAGGTTACCGCTATGGATAAGGTCAGTCGGTAATGCTGTCAACCTGTTGATGACTATTTTAATCTGTTGTCATTCAATCCTTGTAACATCAGGATGATCCTGGTGTCAGTGAAAATACGAAATCAACACGTTGGTATCATTACCCACCTGTGAACTGACGTCGGCATTTTGAATCTCACTTCGGCGTGCCCCCTCCGAATGGCGCAAAACATTTCGTGGTATGGCATGATAGCACCCGAAGAGAGTCAATTCAGGGTGGTAAATGTGAAACCAGTAACGCTATACGATGTCGCAGAGTATGCCGGTGTCTCTTATCAGACCGTTTCCCGCGTGGTGAACCAGGCCAGCCACGTCTCTGCGAAAACGCGGGAAAAGGTGGAAGCGGCGATGGCGCAGCTGAACTACATTCCCAACCGCGTGGCACAACAACTGGCGGGCAAACAGTCGTTGCTGATTGGCGTTGCTACCTCCAGTCTGGCCCTGCACGCGCCGTCGCAAATTGTCGCGGCGATTAAATCTCGCGCCGATCAACTGGGTGCCAGCGTGGTGGTGTCGATGGTAGAACGAAGCAGCGTCGAAGCCTGTAAAGCGGCGGTACATAACCTTCTCGCGCAACGCGTCAGTGGTCTGATCATTAACTATCCGCTGGATGACGAGGATGCCATTGCTGTGGAAGCTGCCTGCGCTAATGTTCCGGCCCTATTTCTTGATGTCTCTGACCAGACTCCCATCAACAGTATAATTTTTTCCCATGAAGACGGTACGCGACTGGGCGTGGAGCATCTGATCGCATTGGGTCACCAGCAAATCGCGTTGTTAGCCGGTCCATTAAGTTCTGTCTCGGCGCGTCTGCGTCTGGCGGACTGGCATAAATATCTCACACGCAATCAAATTCATCCGATAGCGGAACTGGAAGGCGACTGGAGTGCCATGTCCGGTTTTCAACAAACTATGCAAATGCTGAATGAGGGCATCGTTCCCACTGCGATGCTGGTTGCCAACGATCAGATGGCGCTGGGCGCAATGCGCGCTATTACCGAGTCCGGGCTGCGCGTTGGTGCGGATATCTCGGTAGTGGGATACGACGATACCGAAGACAGCTCGTGTTATATCCCGCCGTTAACCACCATCAAACAGGATTTTCGCCTGCTGGGGAAAACTAGCGTGGACCGCTTGCTGAAACTCTCTCAGGGCCAGGCGGTGAAGAGCAATCAGCTGTTGCCCGTCTCACTGGTGAAAAGAAAAACCACCCTACCGCCCAATACGCAAACCACCTCTCCCCGCACGTTGGCAGATTCCTTAATGCAGCTGGCACGACAAGTTTCCCGACTTGAAAGCGGGCAGTGAGCGCAACGCAATTAATGTGAGTCAGCTCACTCATTAGGCACCCCAGGCTTTACACTCTATGTGTCCGGCTCGTATGTTATGCGAAAATGTGAGCGGATAACAATTCACGCAGGATACAACTATGACAATGATTACGGATTCACTGGCCGTCGTATTACAACGTCGTGACTGGGAAAACCCTGGCGTTACCCAACTTAATCGCCTTGCGGCACATCCCCCTTTCGCCAGCTGGCGTAATAGCGAAGAGGCTCGCACCGATCGCCCTTCCCAAGAGTCGCGCAGCCTGAATGGTGAATGGCGCTTTGCCTGGTTTCCGGCACCAGAAGCGGTACCAGAAAGCTGGCTGGAGCGCGATCTTCCTGACGCCGATACTGTCATCGTCCCCTCAAACTGGCAGATGCACGGTTACGATGCGCCTATCTACACCAACGTGACCTATCCCATTGCGGTCAATCCGCCGTATGTTCCCACGGAGAATCCGACGGGTTGTTACTCGCTCACATTTAATATTGATGAAAGCTGGCTACAGGAAGGCCAGACGCGAATTATTTTTGATGGTGTTAACTCGGCGTTTCATTTGTGGTGCAACGGGCGCTGGGTCGGTTACGGACAGGACAGTCGTTTGCCGTCTGAATTTGACCTGAGCGCATTTTTACACGCCGGAGAAAACCGCCTCGCGGTGATGGTGCTGCGCTGGAGTGACGGCAGTTATCTGGAAGATCAGGATATGTGGCGGATGAGCGGCATTTTCCGTGACGTCTCGTTGCTGCATAAACCGAGCACGCAAATCAGCGATTTCCATGTAGCCACTCACTTTAATGATGATTTCAGCCGCGCTGTACTGGAGGCAGACGTTCAGATGTACGGCGAGCTGCGCGATGAGCTGCGGGTGACGGTTTCTTTGTGGCAGGGTGAAACGCAGGTCGCCAGCGGCACCGCGCCTTTCGGCGGTGAAATTATCGATGAGCGTGGTGGTTATGCCGATCACGTCACCCTACGTCTGAACGTCGAAAACCCGAAACTGTGGAGCGCCGAAATCCCGAATCTCTATCGTGCGGTGGTTGAACTGCACACCGCCGACGGCACGCTGATTGAAGCAGAAGCCTGCGATGTCGGTTTCCGCGAGGTGCGGATTGAAAATGGTCTGCTGCTGCTGAACGGCAAGCCGTTGCTGATTCGCGGCGTTAACCGTCACGAGCATCATCCTCTGCATGGTCAGGTCATGGATGAGCAGACGATGGTGCAGGATATCCTGCTGATGAAGCAGAACAACTTTAACGCCGTGCGCTGTTCGCATTATCCGAACCATCCGCTGTGGTACACGCTGTGCGACCACTACGGCCTGTATGTGGTGGATGAAGCCAACATTGAAACCCACGGCATGGTGCCAATGAATCGTCTGACCGATGATCCGCGCTGGCTACCCGCGATGAGCGAACGCGTAACGCGAATGGTGCAGCGCGATCGTAATCACCCGAGTGTGATCATCTGGTCGCTGGGGAATGAATCAGGCCACGGCGCTAATCACGACGCACTCTATCGCTGGATCAAATCTGTCGATCCTTCCCGCCCGGTACAGTATGAAGGCGGCGGAGCCGACACCCTCGCAACCGATATTATTTGCCCGATGTACGCGCGCGTGGATGAAGACCAGCCCTTCCCGGCTGTGCCGAAATGGTCCATCAAAAAATGGCTTTCGTTGCCTGGAGAGACGCGCCCGCTGATCCTTTGCGAATACGCCCACGCGATGGGTAACAGTCTTGGCGGCTTCGCTAAATACTGGCAGGCGTTTCGTCAGTACCCCCGTTTACAGGGCGGCTTCGTCTGGGACTGGGTGGATCAGTCGCTGATTAAATATGATGAAAATGGCAATCCGTGGTCGGCTTACGGCGGTGATTTTGGCGATACGCCGAATGATCGCCAGTTCTGCATGAACGGTCTGGTCTTTGCCGACCGCACGCCGCATCCGGCGCTGACGGAAGCAAAACACCAGCAGCAGTTTTTCCAGTTCAGTTTATCCGGGCGAACCATCGAAGTGACCAGCGAATACCTGTTTCGTCATAGCGATAACGAGCTCCTGCACTGGATGGTGGCGCTGGATGGCAAGCCGCTGGCAAGCGGTGAAGTGCCTCTGGATGTCGCTCCACAAGGTAAACAGTTGATTGAACTGCCTGGACTACCGCAGCCGAAGAGCGCCGGACAACTCTGGCTAACGGTTCACGTAGTGCAACCGAACGCGACCACATGGTCAGCAGCCGGACACATCAGCGCCTGGCAGCAGTGGCGTCTGGCGGAAAACCTCAGCGTGACACTCCCCTCCGCGCCCCACGCCATCCCGCAACTGACCACCAGCGAAACGGATTTTTGCATCGAGCTGGATAATAAGCGTTGGCAATTTAACCGCCAGTCAGGCTTTCTTTCACAGATGTGGATTGGCGATAAAAAACAACTGCTGACGCCGCTGCGCGATCAGTTCACCCGCGCACCGCTGGATAACGACATTGGCGTAAGTGAAGCGACCCGCATTGACCCTAACGCCTGGGTCGAACGCTGGAAGGCGGCGGGCCATTACCAGGCCGAAGCAGCGTTGTTGCAGTGCACGGCAGATACGCTTGCCGACGCGGTGCTGATTACCACGGTCCACGCGTGGCAGCATCAGGGGAAAACCTTATTTATCAGCCGGAAAACCTACCGGATTGATGGAAGTGGTCAAATGGCGATTACCGTTGATGTTGAAGTGGCGAGCAATACGCCACATCCGGCGCGGATTGGCCTGACCTGCCAGCTGGCGCAGGTAGCAGAGCGGGTAAACTGGCTCGGATTAGGGCCGCAAGAAAACTATCCCGACCGCCTTACTGCGGCCTGTTTTGACCGCTGGGATCTGCCATTGTCAGACATGTATACCCCGTACGTCTTCCCGAGCGAAAACGGTCTGCGCTGCGGGACGCGCGAATTGAATTATGGCCCACACCAGTGGCGCGGCGACTTCCAGTTCAACATCAGCCGCTACAGTCAACAGCAACTGATGGAAACCAGCCATCGCCATCTGCTGCACGCGGAAGAAGGCACATGGCTGAATATCGACGGTTTCCATATGGGGATTGGTGGCGACGACTCCTGGAGCCCGTCAGTGTCGGCGGAATTCCAGCTTAGCGCCGGTAGCTACCATTACCAGTTGCTCTGGTGTCAAAAATAATAATAACCGGGCAGGCCATGTCTGCCCGTATTTCGCGTAAGGAAATCCATTATGTACTATTTAAAAAACACAAACTTTTGGATGTTCGGTTTATTCTTTTTCTTTTACTTTTTTATCATGGGAGCCTACTTCCCGTTTTTCCCGATTTGGCTACATGACATCAACCATATCAGCAAAAGTGATACGGGTATTATTTTTGCCGCTATTTCTCTGTTCTCGCTATTATTCCAGCCGCTGTTTGGTCTGCTTTCTGACAAACTCGGGCTGCGCAAATACCTGCTGTGGATTATTACCGGCATGTTAGTGATGTTTGCGCCGTTCTTTATTTTTATCTTCGGGCCACTGTTACAATACAACATTTTAGTAGGATCGATTGTTGGTGGTATTTATCTAGGCTTTTGTTTTAACGCCGGTGCGCCAGCAGTAGAGGCATTTATCGAGAAAGTCAGCCGTCGCAGTAATTTCGAATTTGGTCGCGCGCGGATGTTTGGCTGTGTTGGCTGGGCGCTGTGTGCCTCGATTGTCGGCATCATGTTCACCATCAATAATCAGTTTGTTTTCTGGCTGGGTTCTGGCTGTGCATTCATCCTCGCCGTTTTACTCTTTTTCGCCAAAACGGATGCGCCCTCTTCTGCCACGGTTGCCAATGCGGTAGGTGCCAACCATTCGGCATTTAGCCTTAAGCTGGCGCTGGAACTGTTCAGACAGCCAAAACTGTGGTTTTTGTCACTGTATGTTATTGGCGTTTCCTGCACCTACGATGTTTTTGACCAACAGTTTGCTAATTTCTTTACTTCGTTCTTTGCTACCGGTGAACAGGGTACGCGGGTATTTGGCTACGTAACGACAATGGGCGAATTACTTAACGCCTCGATTATGTTTTTTGCGCCACTGATCATTAATCGCATCGGTGGGAAAAACGCCCTGCTGCTGGCTGGCACTATTATGTCAGTACGTATTATTGGCTCATCGTTCGCTACCTCAGCACTGGAAGTGGTTATTCTGAAAACGCTGCATATGTTTGAAGTACCGTTCCTGCTGGTGGGCTGCTTTAAATATATTACCAGCCAGTTTGAAGTGCGTTTTTCAGCGACGATTTATCTGGTCTGTTTCTGCTTCTTTAAGCAACTGGCGATGATTTTTATGTCTATTCTGGCGGGCAATATGTATGAAAGCATCGGTTTCCAGGGCGCTTACCTGGTGTTGGGTCTGGTGGCGCTGGGCTTCACCTTAATTTCCGTGTTCACGCTTAGCGGCCCCGGCCCACTTTCCCTGCTGCGTCGCAAGGTGAATGAAGTCGCTTAAGAAATTAATGTCGGATACGGCGCGAGCGCCTTATCCGACCAACTTATCAGGACGGAATGTTAAAAATGAACATGTCGATGACAGAAAAAATAAAAGCAGGCAAGCTATTTACCGATATGTGCGAAGGCTTACCTGAAAAAAGACTTCGTGGGAAAACATTAATGTATGAGTTCAATCACTCGCATCCATCAGAAGTTGAAAAAAGGGTAATGACTCCAACTTATTGATAGTGTTTTATGTTCAGATAATGCCCGATGACTTTGTCATGCAGATCCACCGATTTTGAGAGCGACAGCGACTTCCGTCCCAGCCGTGCCAGGTGCTGCCTCAGATTCAGGTTATGCCGCTCAATTCGCTGCGTATATCGCTTGCTGATTACGTGCAGCTTTCCCTTCAGGCGGGATTCATACAGCGGCCAGCCATCCGTCATCCATACCACGACCTCAAAGGGTGACAGCAGGCTCATAAGACGCCCCAGCGTCGCCATAGTGCGTTCACCGAATACGTGCGCAAACCGTCTTCCGGAGCCTGTCATACGCGTAAAACAGCCAGCGCTGGCGCGATTTAGCCCCGACATAGCCCCAATGTTCGTCCATTTCCGCGCAGACGATGACGTCACTGCCCGGCTGTATGCGTGAGTTTACCGACTGCGGCCTGAGTTTTTTAAGTGTCGTAAAATCGTGTTGAGGCCAACGCCCATAATGCGTGCACTGGCGCGACATCCGACGCCATTCATGGCCATATAAATAATTTTCTGGTGTGTACCGGGCTGAGAGGGTGTAAGTGAACTGTAGCTGCCATGTTTTACGGCAGTGAGAGCAGAGATAGCGCTGATGTCCGGCAGTACTTTTACCGTTACGCACCACGCCTTCAGTAGCTGAGCAGGAGGGACAACTGATGGAGATGTAAGCCACGGGAGCACCTCAAAAACACCATCGTACACTAAATCAGTAAGTTGGCACCATTACCGTCGTGCTATTGGCAAATACATCGACGTTTACCACTATCCTGATGGTAAGAAAGAGTTGCGCCTGAATGGCGTGGTACTTCCCTACTCCACCTATGACCGGCTATCAGAAATCGACCAGGGCGCGGTTGTTGATAACAAACGTCTTGGCCGTACACTGGAGTTCATCGGTCTGGTACAGAGTAAACGGGATAACACACGTTCTCAGTCAATTCCTGCCGGTGACGGTCCTTCCCGTCGACGGCCCAGGCAGGAAGGGAAGAAATCCCAGCGTTCACTGGACAACAACGATATGCTCGAAGCACTCAAACAACTCCAGTCACGCTCAGAAGAAATTTTTGGTAAAAGAACCAACTGACGTTGCTATAAAAATATTGCCAGAAAAAAATGATTAAGCTATCGTAGTTGTGGATCGCGTCGAGCCCGAAAGGTTTGTCGCTTGCTTTGAAAATGCATAAACATTAAGGACTCCAACATGAATTTACCTTCATATAGCCAGTTTTTTCATACTATCTATGATGAAAAGTCACCAGTAGGCCGAATTGGTCGTGGCACACATTATTCCGTATTTGAAACCGTTCAGTGGCTCTCACCAAGTCTCGGGAGATATAAATCTCCAAAGGTTCAAAAGTTCGCAATTATCTGGGATGAAGATCACGACACCCGGATTGTCGATGTTTTAGAAATAGCATTAATGCGAAACTTATTAGGTCCAGTTGTGTTTGCAGGTGAGCGAAAGGGATCATTAAACATCGTTCTTTCACCAGATTTTGACAGGTTGACTCCTTCAGAAAAAAAAGAGTATCTGGCAAATTGGCAAGAGCTCGCTGATGGTGGATATGCCTCTGACAGCTGGGGCTTTGACTGGAGTTATCTTTCCTCGCCAGCAACCGGTTCGATCATCCAGGATTCCAAGACAAAAACAGAGGCCTATTTATTCAACATTTGTAACCTCTGGGAGCTTGGACACTCAGTCTATAATGAGCGCAACCCTTGGGAGGACGAGGAAAGGATGCAGCAGTCTATAGATAGTCTGAAGTCTTTATCTAAATAAAGTCACAGGGGAGCTCTGACTCCCCTTTCTGATTTATCAAGTAATATCTTCTGGCCAATACCCGTTGTACTATTCATTTCATTCAGCATTTTTACGTCCTGTTTATCGAGGGCATATTTTCCCCATAGCGAACCAAACGAACAGAGAATGTTTCTTAATTGGTTTTTTCTGATTTTAGGTTGCAGATTTATAAAATAACAACACCTGCTGTCGATATTGTCTTCAAGAGACTTAAAATCTGAATCGGCGGCACATTTGGCGATTCTTATCAGATCTTCCCAGCACTCTGGCATTAACTCTTTTAAAGCAGATTCCAGTATGTGCTCAAATGAATACATAAGTAACAAGTGATTTTTATTCACTTGGATGTAGCTCATTGAACGCCTGAATAAAGCTAACTGGATTAGAATAAGTGGCCATAAAAGCTCGACCCCATAAATTGAAGTGGTTTACTGAATTTGGCCACCTGAACAGAGGTGATATGCTCACCTCAGAACAACACAGGTGTCATAATGAAAAAAAGAAATTTCAGCGCAGAGTTTAAACGCGAATCCGCTCAACTGGTCGTTGACCAGAACTACACCGTGGCAGATGCAGCCAGCGCTATGGATGTCGGCCTTTCCACAATGACGCGATGGGTGAAACAATTACGTGATGAACGGCAGGGCAAAACACCAAAAGCCTCCCCCATTACCCCGGAACAAATTGAAATCCGTGAGCTCAGGAAAAAGCTACAATGTATTGAAATGGAAAATGAAATATTAAAAAAGGCTACCGCGCTCTTGATGTCAGACTCCCTGAACAGTTCTCGATAATCGGGAAGCTCAGGGCGCGTTATCCTGTGGCCACTCTCTGCCATGTGTTCGGGGTTCATCGCAGCAGCTACAAATACTGGAAAAACCGTCCTGAAAAGCCAGACGGCAGACGGGCTGTATTACGCAGTCAGGTACTTGAACTGCATGGCATCAGCCACGGCTCTGCCGGAGCAAGAAGCATCGCCACAATGGCAACCCAGAGAGGTTACCAGATGGGGCGCTGGCTTGCTGGCAGACTCATGAAAGAGCTGGGGCTGGTCAGTTGCCAGCAGCCGACTCACCGGTATAAGCGTGGCGGTCATGAGCACGTTGCTATCCCGAATCATCTTGAGCGACAGTTCGCCGTAACGGAACCAAATCAGGTGTGGTGCGGTGATGTGACCTATATCTGGACGGGTAAGCGCTGGGCGTACCTCGCCGTTGTTCTCGACCTGTTCGCAAGAAAACCAGTGGGCTGGGCCATGTCGTTCTCGCCGGACAGCAGGCTCACCATGAAAGCACTGGAAATGGCATGGGAAACCTGTGGTAAGCCCATCGGGGTGATGTTCCACAGCGATCAAGGCAGCCATTATACGAGCAGGCAGTTCCGGCAGTTACTGTGGCGATACCGGATCAGGCAGAGTATGAGTCGGCGTGGAAACTGCTGGGATAACAGCCCAATGGAGCGCTTCTTCAGGAGTCTGAAGAACGAATGGGTGCCGGCGACGGGCTATGTAAGCTTCAGCGATGCAGCTCACGCAATAACGGACTATATCGTTGGATATTACAGCGCACTAAGACCGCACGAATATAATGGTGGGTTACCGCCAAACGAATCGGAAAAACGATACTGGAAAAACTCAAAGTAGAGGCCAGTTTTAGTTGACCACTACATGCGCGGCAGGTGAACTCCGGCCCCTGGTCAGTTCTTATCGTCGCCGGATAGCCTCGAAACAGTGCAATGCTGTCCAGAATACGCGTGACCTGAACGCCTGAAATCCCGAATGCGATGGTAATTGTCAGGCACTCCTTCGTGAAGTCGTCCACACAGGTCAGGCACTTGATCCTGCGACCGGTGGCGAGCGCGTCCATGACAAAATCCATCGACCAGGTCAGGTTGGGCGCCGCCGGGCGGAGCAGCGGCAGACGTTCTGTTGCCAGCCCTTTACGACGTCGTCTGCGTTTTACGCCCAGCCCTCTCAGATGATAAAGGCGGTACACGCGCTTGTGATTAACATGAAGGCCTTCACGCCGCAGTAACTGCCAGATGCGGCGGTAGCCAAAACGCCTTCGCTCCAGTGCCAGCTCAGTGATGCGCCCTGATAAATGCGCATCAGCCGCCGGACGCTGAGCCTCATAGCGGCAGGTCGACAGGGACAAACCAGTAAGCCGGCAGGCACGACGTTGCGACAGACCGGTCGCATCACACATAAACTCAACGGCTTCCCGCTTCTGGTCTGTCGTCAGTACTTTCGCCCCAGAGCCACCTGAAGTGCCTCCTTGTCCAGCATGGCTTCGGCAAGCAGCTTCTTGAGTCTTGCGTTCTCTTCCTCAAGCGACTTCAGGCGCTTAACCTCGGGCACCTCCATACCGCCATACTTCTTACGCCATGTATAAAAGGTGGCATCGGAATTGGCGTGCTTGCGGCAGAGCTCACGGGCAGAAACCCCGGCTTCAGCTTCGCGGAGGATACTGATGATCTGTTCGTCGGAAAAACGCTTCTTCATGGGGATGTCCTCATGTGGCTTATGAAGACATTACTAACATCGCGGTGTATTAATCAACGGGGAGCAGGTCAGCTCGTCCGCGATCGCTTCTTTGCACGGGACGTGCCTTAAACACCGGTCCAGGCCGATGCCTTCATGACGGAGTTTCCGGCTTAAACAGGGGCGATTAGCCGATAAACGACCGATGATGGCAAATCAGAAGGTAACTGGAGTATTCACCCACAAAACTTTGGCGACAACGGGGCCGATATTGCGGTAACCATGCGGGATCTGGCTGGGAAAATAGAACGAATCCCCCTGCTCAAGGAGCCAGATATGGTCTCCCAGACGCAATTCCAGCGCGCCTTCCAGCACATAGCCCATCTCTTCGCCGTGGTGCTCAATCAGGCCATCGCTGGCGACGCCCGGTTCGATAATATGAATATTACCCTGCAGCAACCCGCCTTTGTGGTGCCAGGTCAGGTTCTCCAGTTCGATCCCCCCCTTTTTACTGCGCTGCAGGAACCGCTTACGGTTTCGCTGTTCAGGCTTCAGTACAGGCCGATCGGCCGTCCAGTCATCGGCCATCAGGTCGGCGATACTGGTCTCCAGCGCTTTTGCCAGGCGGTGCAACATCGCCAACGACGGCGAGGCAGCGTCATTTTCCAGTTTGGATAACAGACTTTCCGAGCATTCCACCTTTTGCGCGAGCTGCTTGAGGGTCAGCTCCTGCACCAGACGTGCGTGGCGCAACCTCATTCCCAGCGGGGTTCCGGTAGATTTGATGTCAGCGTTTTTTTCATCTGTCTGCTTCATTAAAGTCTCCCAACGGCCTGCATCATGCAGGCCTGGTAAGATAAATCATGCCATCACGGTGAACTGAATTTCTTTCGGTGAGCAGCCGTTAATGGGCACAATGTCCTGCGGGCAAGCGGACATCACCACCACGCAATCCAGCTCGGCACGAATCTCTACATAATCACCTGCTTTGCTGACAGTTGGCAACCAGGAAATTGAATAATCAGGATTTACTGGCGTGTTCATCCACAAATTAAGCGGCTGCGGCACTTCACGCGCGCGCAGGCCAATCGCCTTCAGCGCCATGCGCATATTGTCAGCGCAGCTGTCGTGATACTCCGTAATCCCCATGTTGGTATAGCGGTAAAGATCGCAGGCAGCGATCAACGTGTCATGCACACCAGGTGAGGTATCGGTGAGCAGAGTGGCGATAGCACGGCGCTGGTTGGTCACCAGCACATCACCTGGCTGCGGAATAATTTTGTCGATAAAGGCACGGGTATGTTCCATGGACGCAAACTCGCTGAGATCGCCGGTATTGAAAAACCACGTGTCGCAGACCTGGCTGCCTGGGGTATTGATGATCTTAATCACCTGCCCTTTTTTCAGCAAAACGGCGCGTCCGCAGCGCGGCGGGATGGTATACAGTTCGTTTAACGTCGGTGCGCCATCGGCTGAAATCGGTGAGGTTGCCGTTGGGTTGAGGCCCAGGGCATCGCCATTGTCTTTATCGCAGCAGATTGGGTAGTGTGCAGTTGCGGTCATGATTTAACTCCTTCAAGTGATTGGGATAGCTCAGTCAGTGCACAGGCCAGCGTACGGGCACCTGCCGCCAGTGAACGAGGATCGGTATATTCAGCCGGATTGTGGCTAATGCCTTGATGGCTGGGGACAAAAAGCATGCTGGTCGGACAGTGTTCGGCCAGATACATGGCGTCGTGAAACGCGCCAGATAACAGCTCCATATGGGCAATATCCAGCGCATTTCCGGCCGCTTTCAAGACATGATTGATGCGCGGGTCAAAGGTGACCGGCGCTTTATTCAGTAGCAGCTCGATGGTGACTTGTTCGCTTGCCAGAGAGGCAATCACCGCGTCGAACCGGGCCAGCGTTTCGGCCGATGGGTGGCGGAAATCAAGGGTAAAACGCACGCTCGACGGGATGGTGTTGATGGCATTTGGCATGACCTGCCAACGGCCAAACGTCAACCGTAACTCGTCATCTGCCGTGTCACCCATCGCCTGCTCAATGATCGCAAGCTGTTCGCGTGCCAGGGTCATCGCATCCTGGCGCAGCGCCATCGGCGTGGTCCCCGCATGTGCCGATATCCCATGGCAGGTGATCTGGTACCAGCGCACGCCCTGGATACCTCTGACGACGGCCAGCGGCACGCGGCGACTTTCCAGTACCGGACCTTGCTCGATGTGCAATTCCACGAAGCAGGCCATCTCGCGATCCGGGCGTAACGGGATGGCTGCAAAGCGGGCCTGGTGGTCTGCCAGCGCATCGCGAAACGAGACACCATCTACGCCCATCGCGCCAAGATGGTCAGACAATCTCGCAGGGTCGACGAAGGTGCTGGAGCCCATCGCCCCCGGCGCAAAGCGGCTGCCCTCTTCATTGGTCCAGATAACCACTTCGACCGGGCGTTCGGTGACAACCCGTGCCTCATTGAGCGCTTTCAGGCACGCAAGTCCGGCCATCACGCCGTAACAGCCATCGTAGTTGCCACCGGACGGTTGCGTATCGATGTGGCTACCGGTGGTCACGGGCGATACAGCAACGCGTCCTGGACGACGGAAGAATAAATTCGCCGCCGCATCGCGGTAGACTTCACACCCGAGCTCTCGGGCGACATCAATAAGCCAGGACCGGGCATCGAGTTCCGCCGCGCTCAAAGCCTGGCGATCGACGCCGCCATTCGCTAACTTTCCATATTCTGCAAGCTGCGCCAACAGTTGGTTCAGCCAATCCTCATCCAGCTGTCGGGCAACCCGTAAGCCTGTTTCCATCATGGTAGTTTCTCCAGTTCTTCGGGTTGCAGAGGCCGACGAAACAGCGGCGCGAGAAAGCTCCGCAGGCGCTCGCTTTTCGGCTGTGTAAAAATCTGTCGCGGCGTGCCGCTTTCAATAATGTTGCCGTCGGCCATAAACACCAGCCGTGACGAGATATGGGCCGCAAACGCCATCTCATGGGTGACCATCACCATGGTCATCCCCTGCCCGGCCAGATCCCGGATAACGTCCAGCACCTCTTCAACACGTTCGGGATCGAGCGCCGAGGTGGGTTCGTCGAGCAGCAATAACTCCGGATTCAGCGCCAGTGCGCGGGCAATACCCACTCGTTGTTGCTGGCCGCCGGAGAGTCGCACCGGCCAGTCATTCGCTTTTTGCGCCATCCCGACACGGCTGAGGGCAGCCATCGCGGCCGTTTTTGCCGCCTGGCGGGACATTTTTTTCCCCAGTACCAGCGGCGCGGCGACATTTTCCTGCACCGTCATGTGCGGCCAGAGATTGAACTGCTGGAACACCATCGAGAGCGGTTTGCGCACATCGGCTATGAGGCTGGCGCTGTCGGCATGCGCGAGGCCACGCTGCGTGCCGGAATAGCCGAGCAGTTGTCCTTTAATCAGCACGTCCCCTTTGTCGTAGGCTTCCAGAAAATTCATGCAGCGTAGTGCGGTGGTTTTCCCGGAGCCCGACGGGCCAATCAGCGTGACTATCTCACCGTGATCGACGCGTAAATTGATGTCATTCAGTACCACATGGTTTGCGAATGACTTGCCTACATGGCGCATTTCGAGCACCGGCACAGATGTATTGCCCACGTTATTCTCCGGTCCGTAGTAGGTGGCTCAATGTTTTTATGCTCATACTCACCCCCTGCGCCAGCAGCCAGTAGCTGACGATCAGCAAGGTATAAGGCAAGATATAGCTGTAGGTGTTAGCAACGATCTGACTCGTCGTCATGGTCAGTTCCGGTACGGTAATGATCGATGCGACGGCGCTCTCTTTAATCGTCAGAATGAACTGATTGCCCAACAGCGGTAGCGCAAAACGAACGGCCTGCGGCGTCTGGATATGCCAGAAACAGTGGACCGTAGAGATGTTGTTTGCCAGCGCCGCCTCTCGCTGTCCCGGCGGAATGGTGTTCCACGCGGCGCGAAAAATTTCGCCGAAATAGGCCGCGCTATACAGCGTCAACGACAGCAGCGTGGCGTCAACGGCGCTCAGCATGATGCCGATGGACGGTAGGCCAAAGTAGATAACGGCTAGCTGCGCCAGAAATGGCGTGCCGCGGATCACCCACACGTAGGCGCGCCACAGACGAAACGCCAGACCACGTCTGCCGCAGAGTCCGTTTAAGGCAAACCCCAACAGCATGCCGCCGCATGCGGCGCAGAGGCTTATCCACAGGGTCACGCCCAGGGCCTGAATGTAGGCTGGCAGGTATTGCGCGAGTTCCGTCATCGTTGTTCCCTCTGCCAGTGGCGTTCTGCCTGACGGCCCAACAGCGCCAGCAGGCTGGTCAGCAGTAGATAGACCAGAGCCACGGCCAGATAGACCTGCAGCGGCTGGTACGTAGATGAGGCCAGTTGCTGGCCCACGCGCATCAGATCCGTCAGCGCGATGACCGACACCACCGCAGAGGCTTTGATCACATCAATCAGCTCGGAAATCAGTGACGGCAGCGTAGTACGGACAACCTGCGGTACCTGGATGCGCCATAAAATCTGCCGTGGGCTCAGCCCGCAAATCGCGGCGGCTTCCAGTTGACCTGGGGTGATGCTGGCGAAACCACTTTTCAGAATTTGCGATTGATAGGCCGCCGTGTTCAGCGTTAATGCCAGCGTGGCGGCGGCAAAGCCGGGAATGTCGATCCCTAATTGTGACGGTAAATAAAAGCAGAGCAGCAGTTGAGCCAGAACCGGGGTCCCGCGAAACAGACTGACCCATCCATGGGCCGTCATGCGGTAAATCGGTAACGGACTGGTCGACATCCGCCATACGCCAATACCCACCAGAAAGCCGGCGACCATCGCTGTCAGGCAGAGCGCTGCGGTGGTGAGTGCTCCCTGCATCAGCATCGGAAGCCAGTGGATAAAGCTCGTCATGAAATCCGTCATCGTTTTCCACTCACAGCGCCGGTGCGGGCATTTCTGTTGCCGGAACGCTCATCGTGAAGCCGAACCATTTCTGCTGCAGTGCCTTCATGGTGCCGTCGCGATTGGCTTCAATGATCCCGTCAGCGATCAGTTTTACCAGAGCGGCGCTGTCGGCATCTTTACGCCCGACCCAGCCAAAGAAGGTCTGTGGCCCTATCATTTCCGGCAGTGTGGCAAAAACGCCCGGGCGGGTTTTAATCAGCGGACCCAGGTTCGAGAGCGACTGGGCGACGCCATCAAGACGGCGGGATGCCAGATCGGCATAGGCTTCATCAAACGCGACATACTGTTTGATCTCTTTGATGCCCGGTTTGCCGCTGGCGCGTAGCGCCTGATCGAAGGATTGCAGCACCTGCAACTGACCGGAACCGGCCTGCGAGCCCACCACTTTGCCGCTCAGGTCATCCGGAGTTTTAATCGCGCTGTCCTCTGCTCTTTTGAGCAGTGCGACGGTAGATTCCGCCACCGGAGCGGTAAAACTGAAGCGTTCAATACGCTGTTTATTGACGGTGACGGCGGTCACCACGAAGTCAAATTTTTTCGCATCAAGCCCTGGCAGGATGCCTTGGAAAGGCAGATCCAGCTGTTTCACTTTCACGCCTGGTAATGATTTGGCAAAGATGTGGTTCATCAGGTCAACGTCGTAACCGACAATTTTGCCGTTATCAACGTACTCAAAGGGGGCGTATCGCGCTTCAGTGGCAACGGTGATCTCTTTTGCTTCTTTAATTCGTTCAAGCAGATCGGCGCTGAAAGCCGTAGAGCAAAAAAGGCAGGTGGAAATAAGCACGGGTAAAGAAAAACGATTTAGCTTCATGGCATGCTCCAATAAAGATATATGAACTACATGAAAGTTACTTGAATTTAATGAAAGCATGAAGCATGCCAATGACGTTAAAATCAGCCGTAAAATTTTTATCACTATGAAAAATAATATTTATTTTATGATGCAGCACTGGATGTGCTCTGTGCTGGTTTTTTGGTGATGGGGATATGTATGGTTATCATGCACTCAAATGGTGCTTTTTTGATTAAAAAGAGTGCAATCGCGACAGACGCGCTGCTTCCTGAATTCAACTCCGCTCCTGGCGCCAATCTGCCCCTGAACAGACCGTGAGGGACGATTTATACCCCTGCCCCGGCGGCCGCCTTTCAGCCTCCCGCTTCTCGTCAGATCCTGAAATTTGGCGATTCACTTAAACGCCGATATACATTATATAGATGGGTCTTCCCCGATCATGGTGGGAAGACTCAGAACGCCATATTCAGTTTTCCATAGTGGAACATCACTCCCAGCTTAAAGCGCTCCCGGTTCCTGTATCCTCTGGCTTTTATTCTCAGCAGTCTGATCTTGCTGTTCAGCGCCTCTGCATTACCATTCGAGACACGATGACGCATCGCATTCAGTATTCCATATAACCGTTTTTTGATGGTTTTCGCTGCGTTTTTCATCATCGGCACATCACATTCAGACGCCAGCGATATCCACTGCAACCAGTCATTCCTGCGTTCTGTGCTCCAGGGGCGATCCCAGATATTTTTGGCCAGCTCTTTCAGTGTCCAGCACTGGCTTGTCTGCTGCATCTGTTCCCGCAGCCACATCAGCTTTTCCTGCCGGGACTCAGTCATCCATTTGCCGCTGTACTGCCACAGGAAGCGGGTACCTTTGGCTTGACGGCGGCTTTCAACCGGAAGACGGGGATGTTCATTCTGGCGGGTTTTATCCATCACCTCACCCAGCTGTTTCGCTACGTGGAAGCGGTCAAAGGCGATTTTATCAACTGCACACGGTAAGTGGATGCGCGCGGCTCTTATATAGCCCGCATTCATGTCCATTGAGAGCGTTTTAATGGCCTGCAGCTGTCCGTCAATCAGGGTTATGAGGTAACCGGCAAGACTTTCCTTACCTCGATCATCCGTTAAAGCCAGCGCCTGCCCGTCACGATCGGAGATTACCGTTATATAACGATGTCCTTTTTTAAAAGCGACCTCGTCCACATTCATATGCCGGGCTGCTAACGGCTTTTTTATCCGTGCAAGACCTCGTTTAACCGCGCGGGTCATAATGCCGTCAACGGCATTCCAGCTCAGTTTGAGTTGTTTCCTGACTGCATCAACAGTTCTGATTTTCAGCCATCAAAGCACGAGTGATTCGAACAGCAGCGTATACCGGCTGCCGGGCTCCGCCCACGGAACAAGCAAAGTCTGACATCCATGCTTCGGACACATAACACGGGGCACACTGGCTTCAACTATTGTGGCGAACTGGCAGATATCGAGGTGGCGCCATTTACGATGCCGGTGATCGTGAACGGGGCAGGATTTCCCGCAGGCTGGACAGGTTAACTGAGTATTTTCAGCGATCCCGACAGTAACGGTAACAGAAGCGGCATTTTCATCGAGAGAAAGAGACTTTACCGCCACGGAGCTGACAAGTTGAGGATATGTGCATAGAGGGACTTTTCGTCCATGGTGGTGACCTCTGGCGATTTAATACGCCATTATCATGCCTTCAGCCACCACAACAAGGGAAGCCCCATATAAATACAGTTATATTGATTAACAGGAACCAAATCATGAGCAGGGAAAGATATAACCTTTCTATCGCAGTTTTCGTTTTAGTTCTCAGGGGAAATGAAATCTGCATGCTGCGACGAGCTAATACCGGTTGGATGGACGGGTGCTATAGCTTGCCTGCCGGTGGGCTTGAATATGGTGAAACACTTTCCTGTGCTGCTGCAAGAGAGTTGGCAGAAGAAACAGGTATCCACCGGGCGCTATGAGGCAACGTTCAGCGAGAAGCATTAATAAAGTAAATGATTGAACCTTATATCTATCATTTTCTGGATTCGCTGCAGGGGGCCGCGCATAACCTGAATCACTTCAAAGTGTAACTCTCAGGGTTCGAATGACTATATCTGACACATAGCAGCCAGAGTTGGGGTAGGCTGGTCCGCTCTAAGCGAGAAGAGGAAATCACAGTCGTTGTCACAACAGTTGAGAGTCAACTTAATTTGTGGTCTGTTACTCAACGGTGAGCAGGTCAAGCCTGTTTTTCAGTGTGACGACTCAACTAGATATCACCACGCACAGGCCCTATTTCGTCTCATGTTTCTCATCAAAGGGAGAAAAAACTTTTGATCTTGACCCTCCATCTCCGGACAGCTTTTGTATCTTAAGTTAACGATGTCCGCTGCCGCCGGTATTCCCTCGGGGAGTGATATCCCAGCGCGCTGTGCGGGTGGTTTTCATTGTAATGCGTGAACGCTACTGCAAGGTTTCGCAGTGCTGTTCTCACATCCGGTTTTGGCATGAACGCGATATAGTCTTCTTTCATCGTTTTCACGAACCGTTCGGCCATGCCATTACTCTGCGGGCTGCTCACCGCTGTTGTGCAGGGCTCCAGATTCAGCTCTCTCGCGAACCTCCGCGTTTCATACGCGGTATACGCTGAACCGTTATCCGTCAGCCACTGCACCGCTGTGTCGGGCAACCTGTCGCCGAAGCGCTTTTCCACCGACCTCAGCATCACATCCTGCACGG
Organism: Klebsiella quasivariicola; assembly: GCF_002269255.1. Lineage (NCBI taxonomy): Bacteria > Pseudomonadati > Pseudomonadota > Gammaproteobacteria > Enterobacterales > Enterobacteriaceae > Klebsiella > Klebsiella quasivariicola. Next base: position 117,708 of record NZ_CP022824.1, read on the forward strand.
TCGAACTGTCATAGCCTCCCGTGCTTGCTGCCCAGTCTGTGGCCTCACGGTCGCAGCAGTCCAGCGCGAACGTTACCCGCAGTTTTTCGCCGTTGTCGCAGCCGAACTCGAAGCCATCTGAACACCAGCGCATATCGCTTTCTGCCACCGCTATCTTGCCCTTATGTTCACGCTTCGGTCGCTCTGGTTTGTGATGCAACAACAACAGGTTATGCTCGCTCATTATCCTGTAAAGCCGTTTGGCATTCACAGGTGGCTGTCCCTCTGTGCGACGTTGCTTGCGCAGGATGCCCCACACGCGTCGATAACCATAACTCGGCATATCGCTGATAATGTTGAGGATAGCCGACAGTATTTCTGCGTCTGCTTCTTCATTACGCCGGTTACAGCGCCTGTCCTGCCAGTCGGCAGAACGGTTAATCCGCAGTGACAGTTGCGCACGCGACACGCCCATGGTCCGGCTGACCAAGGCTATTCCCCGTCCTTTGGCAACAAGGGCGCGTGCGCTATCCATTTTCGCGACTGACCGTACTCCACGGCTTCTTTCAGGATCTCAACTTCCATCGTCTTCTTGCCCAGAAGGCGCTGAAGCTCCCGGACCTGCTTCAGAGCAGCAGTAAGCTCAGAAGCAGGAACGACGTCCTCTCCAGCCGCAACGGCGGTGAGGCTGCCTTCCTGATATTGCTTCTTCCACTTAAACAGCAGGCTGGGCTGGATACCATGCAGGCGGGCGACATGGGAGACATTCATACCCGGCTCCATCGTCTGCTGGATAATGGCGATCTTCTCCTGAGGAGTTTTACGTTTACGGACTTCTTGCCCTAACAGGATCCCGGTCATCTCAAAATTGGCGTTAGTGTTAGACATATATTCAAGCCTATCTCTTATCTGGAGATACAGCTACTGTCTGGTGTTTCAGGGGGCTACATCAAGTAAAAATGGCCGCTATCTCTCATGGCGCAGTTCAAATTCGTTCAACTGCTCTAACGCTTTCGCCACACTCTGGAACATCAGATGTTTTTCCTCATGCTTCTGTGACAGCCGAGAAACGAAGGTAAACACACTTCCGCTTCTCTCAGGCCAGCAGTCGTCATAAAGTGCAGGTATCAACATCTTTCTTGCTTGATGCTGCAATGCAGGAGTCGTCAGACTACAGATGTACGTTCGTACTTCAAACTGTCTTCCAGGTGTTTTGTCTAGAAAAAGTACCACATCAGATTCACTCACCCAGTGCGACAATCCGAAGCGCAGTGCCGGATAACCTTCCCAATGATTAAGTGCCGTTGTGACCTCATAACCACGATCAGAAAAGTGCTCTGTCAGAAACCGTAGGCCTTCCTCCTGAAGTGATTTCACCACAGCATTTTTCAGTAACACCGCTTCCTGAATATTACGCAAATTTTCGAGAACGAAGGTTTCTGTCTCTGCTGCAATCGTATTTTTACCCATCAGTGTCTCCAGATGTAGAATGAATTCGCGCAGCAAAACCTGCCATTTATTGAGCGGGGAAGAAATACATGCCATGCCGAGCCTGGGCGACAGAACAGAAATAAACATACTGTAGCTTATTCCTGTCCAACCGGCTGGAGCCAGTCCTTCCGGCGACAGAACCACCAGGAACGGTTTCTTATCTGGATGTTTTTGCTCCAGATACCCACTGTAATCATTGAAAGGATTGTTCAATTGGTGCCAGATTTTATTCTCCAACACCATGGCCCATTCTTTCGACTCAAGTAGCAAATCGATTCGAGTTCCTTTCTGGGTCATAACCTCACGGGCTGGTGGAGAGAGAAGTGATGCATCAACATGGGCTGGCAGGAATTCCAGAAGGGCCCCAATAACCAGTGTATTCAGTCCATGGGGCGCATCCGGATCAATAAAGAAAGCGAGTAAATCGCTGACAGGGTTTTCATAGTGTCCACGGGCACCAACCGAAAATATATTGGTCTCACTTTTTTCAGCAACAGGCAGTGATTTGAGGCGAGTCAGTAATTCTTCCAGAGCAGGCAGGTCCATTGGTTTCTCCGCAGCGGTTTTCCCTATCCAGAAACATACCAACAAAAAGAGCCTTGGCATAGGGAGGCCTGTCTGCCCGCTGGCATTGGGTGCACGATAATTGCGGTGGATTTCAAAGTTAACAGTCCGCTTCGTGCTGTGAGCTCAACAGGTCGATGCAACGCTATCCTATTCCTTTCGCCGTATTAAAAGCCTCACACTCAGCGAATACAGAAAAACTATGCGTTTAAAAAAGAATGAATTATCTCCTTAGCGTGGTTTTTACACGATTGCCCCTCAAACCCCGATAACGACTCCTGCGCAGTTATACGTCCTTCAACACCGACCTCTTCGCGACCCGGCACACGCGCTGGAAGGTGAACACATCGGCCAGGTAGTGAACACGCACCGGAGCTAAGCGTGTCGGAGAACGTTATCCTTTCACGTTCTCCGCGATCGTCGCCACCGACTCGCGCAGCTTCATCTCCACCTGATACGTTTGCCACGAGACAGGTAAATCTGTCTCACGTATGCGCCTGAAAAGCAGCTCGGCTGCATGTACGCCCATATGGTGAATCGGCTGCGCAACGGTGGAAATGCGCGGGGTGGTGAGCGTCAGCCAGTCGAGTTCGTCGAAGGCGAAGAAAGAGAGCTTTTGCGGCACAGCGATGCCGCGCTCACGCACCGCGCGCCAGGCGCCCTGGGTCATGACGTTATCCACCGCGAAAACTGCCGTGGGCGCGGCGGCGTCCAGCACAGCCAGTGTCTCTTCAAACGCGTGCTGGGCGCAATATTTGCCAGTGCGGCGGATTAAGGTTTTCTCCACCGCCACGCCCGCTTCATGGTGCGCTAGCAGGTAGCCGAGCAGGCGCGCGCCGCTTGAGTTAAGCCGGTCGGCGTTGATCGTCGAAAACTTCTCCGGCTCCAGCGCCAGTTGCGTATCGTAGTCCGAGCTTAACTCAGTGATGATGGCGATGCGACGATGGCCGCAGCTTAGCAGGTAGCGCGTAGCTTCGCGGCTGGCATGTACGTTGTCGATAAGCACCGCGTCGGCGGCCAGCGTCGGCAGCTTACGGTCGAGCAGCACCACCGGAATACCTTGGGCGATAGCCTGGTCTAGGTGGTGGCAATTGTTTATATCAGCAGGCGAGACGATAAGCCCGTCCACCTGTTTCTCCAGCAGAATGCGCACCGCCTCCTGCTCGCGCGGCACGTCTTCGTCGCTGCTGGTGATAAGCACGCCGAACTCGTGGCGACGGGCGATATCGCTGATGCCGCGCAACGCCTCGGCGAAAAAAGGGTTGCTGATGTCAGCGCCCACCACGCCGATGGTCTGGCTTTTGCCGGTGATCATCGCCCGCGCTACCTGGTTTGCCACATAGCCCAGCTCTTCAGCAGCGCGTATGATTTTTTCACGCAGCTCCTCGCTGACATATCCGTAACCTCCCAGCGCCCGGCCAGCCGCCGCGGTGGAAACCCCCGCCTTGCGCGCCACGTCTTTCACGGTGATTCGGTTATTTTTTTTGTTCATAAGAAGTTTTGTCTGCTCCGCTTTTCAGTTCCCGGAGGTTATCGATTTCCGGCAAAATCATAAGAAAAAGATCATTGACAATTTTTTAACACCGGCGAATTATTCACCGTGTGATAACGTTCTCTCATTTTAGGATAATCCACCCGCTGCTGCAAATCACGGGTTTATTTTGCAGATGAACTGATAACGTTATCACATCCATTACAACCGAGACGGACAGGTAAACCAACATGACGCAAAACACCACAGTTTCACTGCCGCTGCGCCCGCTGGAAGCGGACTTCATCCCGACACTTGAGAAAGTGCTGGGACAGAAAAACGCCATCGCTGGCATCGCAGAGGCCGCCGCCTCCCGCCCGCTGAAAGATATCTATTTCGTCGGCTGCGGCGGCTCGTTCTCTTCTTCCGTGCATGCCCACGCCCTGCTCTGCCGCCACAGCAAAAAGCTACAGGCGTGGAACCTGAACGCGGCGGAGTTTATGGCGCAGCCCCCTGCCCGTCTGGGAGCGTCGTCGCTGGTGATCCTCTCATCGCACTCCGGCGCCACGCCGGAAACGGCGCAGGCGGCGCTCTTTGCGAAATCTTACGACGCGTATGTGGTCTCGCTAAGCCAGGAGCTGAACACGCCGCTCGCCAATACCGCCGACACCGCGCTGGTTTACTACAGCCCGCGTACCGTGACGCCGGGCAAACAGCTTCTGCTGCTGCAACTGGTGATTGAACTGCTGGAGCACGTGGATAACCTAGACGTCAGCGCCTGGCGCGACGCCCTGCCCGCCCTGCCTGCGGCGCTGCAACAGTACCTCGATAAACAAGAAGCCGTCGGCGACGCCATTGCGAAATCCATCGCTCAGGGCGGCGATATTTACGTGACCGCCGCTGGCGCTAACTACGGCGCGGCCTACACGCTTTCCTACTGTTATCTGATGGAGATGCAGTGGCGCAACGCCACCCCGGTGCTGGCGGGTGATTTCTGCCACGGCCCATTTGAGATGATTTTGCCGGGCGCACACCTGGTGGTGTTCCACGCCGATGACGACAGTCGCGCCATGACGCAGCGAGCCATCGACTTTGCCCGCCGCTATACCGAAAACGTCCATGTGTTTGACGCCGCTGGCTTTAGCCTGCCGGGCGCAGCGCCAGAAGTGAAAGCACGCTTTGCCGCCATCGCGCTGGGCCTGATGGGCACGCGTCTTGCAGATCACCTGGAGCATCACACCGGCCACTCTCTCGATGACCGCCGTTACATGTACAAAGTGGAATATTGATAACTATGCGAATTTGTGGAGTGGGTGACAACGTGATTGACCGCTACCTGCACTGCGACCTGATGTTCGCGGGCGGCAACGCGCTTAACTTTGCGGTTTTTGGCCGCCAGGCCGGGGCGCAGGCCGCCTACCTCGGCATCACCGGCAACGATATTCCGGCGGGCGTGATTCGCCACGCGCTTTGCGCTGAAGGAGTAGACATCAGTCGCGTGCGGATCAACGAAAGCTTTAACGCGCTTTCGCAAATCGATATCGACGCCGACGGCAACCGCTTTTTCGTCGGTTCCGTGCCGCCGCCTTACCAGCTGCGGCTGAGCGAGGCGGACCTGGCGTGGCTTGCGGACTTCGACCTGCTGCACACCAGCGATTACAGCGGGCTGGAAGCACAGCTTCCCCAGCTTGCCGCCTGCGCGCCGCTCTCGTTCGACTTCGGCTCGCGCGACGACGCCTGGGCCGAGCCGCTACTGCGCTGGGTGCAGGTCGCCACCTTTTCGCGCAGTGGCAGCGCGCCGCAGGCGATTGAAACGCTGATCGCCAACGCGCACGCGGCGGGTGTCGCCACCGTGCTGGTCACGCAGGGCGCGGACGGCGCGATTATCAGCCACCGGGGCAAACGCCACCGCCAGCCCGCGCTGCCGACGCAGATTGTCGACAGCCTCGGCGCGGGGGATGCATTTATCGCCACACTGCTGGTGAAGCTTGGTCAGGGATCAACGCTTGCCGACGCAGCGAACGATGCGGCCCTTGCCTCGGCGAGGGTTTGCGAACGCCTCGGTGCATTCGGCAGCGGCGTGCCGCTAACGCCGCTACCGCAGGAGGCAAAACAACAACCGTAGTCGCAATGCTATAACGCACCGCCGCAGGCGGGCTGCAATCCAACCTTTTTTACGTGGAGCAAGACATGAAGATGAAAACCTTAGCCTGTTCAGTAGCGCTGCTGGCCGCAATCTCGCTTGCCTTACCCGCCGGGGCCGCCGAAAAGCTGGTGGTCGGCACCGAAGCCAACGGCATTCCCATCTCCTTTCTGAACCCGAAAACCCATGAGCTGGACGGCTTTATGCTGGATATCGCCCGCCAGGCCGCAAAGCACGCGGGTTATGAGGTGGAGTTTAAAGCGATGGATTTCTCAGCGCTTATTCCGGCGCTGCGCACCGGCAAGATAGACCTTATCGCCACCGGCATGTATATCACCGAGCCGCGCAAGAAAGTGATCGATTTCACCACGCCTGTGTATAGCTACGGCGAAGGGATGATCGTGCGTAAAGAGGACACTAAAGACTACACCTCCTTTAAAGAGTTGCCTGGCGCGGTAGCGGGCGCGCAGATGGGCACGATTTTTATCGAGCCCCTTAAGCAGGCCAACATCTTCAAGGATGTGAAAGCTTACGACACCCTCACCGGCATCATGAAAGACGTGAACGCCGGGCGCATCAAAGCGGGCTTTGGCGATACCCCTTCCATGGCCTATTACCTCTCGCTTGGCGAATATCCCAACGTGCGGCTGGTGAAGAGCTACAAGCCGGTACTGCCAGGCTCGCTCGGGCTTGGCGTGCGTAAGGACGAAGAGCAGCAGTTGGCGAAGCTTAACGAAGCTATCGCCACCATGCAGAGCAACGGCGAGATTACGGCGCTGCTGGAAAAGTGGAAGCTTAATTAAAACAAGGGGGCGTAGCCCCTGATACCCCGTGACAGGAACTGCGATGAACGACTTTTTTACCTTCAGCGCCACCGCCCTCCCCATCCTGGTGGAGGGGGTGAAATACACGGTACTGGTTACCTTTTGTTCGCTTATCCTCTCGACCCTGCTCGGGCTGACGTGGGCGCTGATGCGTCTATCGGCCCACCGTCCGCTGCGCCTGGTGAGCGGTGCGGTGGTTAACGTGCTGCGCGGCATCCCGATGCTGGTTCAGCTTTTCTATATCTACTTTGTACTGCCCGATATCGGTATCGAAATGTCGGCGCTGACTGCCGCCATTATCGGCCTCGGCATCGCCTATTCAGTTTACCAGGCGGAGGATTTTCGCGCCGGCATTCAGGCTATCGACAAGGGGCAGATCGAGGCGGCGCAGACGCTTGGCATGTCTAAGCGCCTGATGATGCGCCGCGTTATCCTGCCGCAGGCCATCAAGATTATCTGGCCCTCATACGGCAACACCATGGTGATGATGCTCAAGGACAGTTCGCTCGCCTCCACCATCACCGTGGCGGAACTTTCCCTGCAAGGGAAGCTGCTCGCCTCGGCGACATTTCAGAACACCACCGTTTTCACGCTGGTCGCCCTGCTCTATCTGGTAATGTGCTGGCCGCTGATGTGGCTGTGCCGCCGGGTGGAACATGCCATGAACAAGCGTCGGAGCCACTGATGATTGAATATCGCAATGTCCATAAAAGTTACGGCGCGGTACACGTGCTGAACGGCATCAACCTGACCATCAACCGCCAGGAGGTGGTTTGCATCATCGGCCCTTCAGGCTCCGGCAAGTCGACCCTGTTGCGCTGCATCAACGGGCTTGAGAACTACCAGAGCGGCGAGATTATTTTCGACGGCGTGCAGGTGGACGGCAGCGAGCGCGCGCTAAGTCAGGTGCGCGGCGAGGTGGCGATGGTCTTCCAGCGCTTTAACCTCTTCCCGCACCGCACGGTGCTGGAGAACGTCACCGAAGGGCCGATTTACGTCAAAGGCGAGCGCCCCGGCCCCGCGCGGGAATATGGCATGGAGCTGCTTAAACAGGTGGGGATGGACCACAAGGCGCATTCATACCCGCAGGATCTTTCCGGCGGCCAGCAGCAACGCGTGGCGATAGCCCGTGCGCTCGCGATGCGCCCGCGAGCCATTTTGTTCGACGAACCCACCTCGGCGCTTGATCCGGAGCTGGTGGGCGACGTGCTGAAAGTGATGCGCGAGCTGGCGAATCAGGGCAGGACGATGGTGGTGGTGACCCACGAAATCGCCTTCGCCCGCGAAGTGGCCGACCGCGTGGTGTTTATCGACGGCGGTGTGGTGACCGAAGAAGGCCCGGCGCGCCAGGTGCTTACCAACCCTTCCCACCCGCGCACCCGCGAGTTTTTACAACGTGTACTCAACCCCATCAGCGAGGAATAATGATGCTTAACGCCAGCCATATCTGCGCCACCAACTTTACCTATTCGCACTATCGGCTGAACCACTGCCTGGACGATGTCGCCGCGCTCGGCGTGCAGTGGTTTGAACTATGGGGCGTTGCGCCGCACCTGCATATCGACACCGTGCAGGAAGCGGACCTGCAGGCGCTCAGGCGGGAGCTGGCGGAGCGCGAGCTTAAGCTCGCCTGTTTCACGCCGGAGCAGTGTGTCTACCCGGTTAATATCGCCGCCGAAAACCCGCTGCAGCGGGAGTACAGCATTAACTATTTTCGCCGCAGCCTGGAGATATGCGAAAGCCTTGAGTCGCCTCTACTGTTTATGACGCCAGGCTGGGGTTATGAAGAGGATAAGCCCGCGGAGGCGCGCAGCCGCGCGGTGGACGCCCTGGCGCAACTGGCGCACCTCGCGGAAAGCCGTGGCGTGACGCTGGTGCTGGAAGTGTTGCAGCCGCGCGAAAGCAACCTCGCCAGCACCGTGCATGAGCTGGCGTCTCTGGTTAACGAAGTCAGTTCGCCTGCGCTCGACGCGGCGCTGGATATCGTCGGCATGGCGGTGGGCGGCGACAGCGTGACCGATTACCTCAACGCCTTTGGGCCAAAACTGCGCCACTGCCATTTTATCGACGGAACCCCTGCGGGCCATCTGGCGCTCGGCGACGGCAACCTGCCGCTGAAAAGCTACCTCAGCGAACTTCGTGAAGGCGGCTATAACGGTCTGTTGTCGCTTGAGATAGCTGGTGGGCGCTACTGGCAGGAGCCGCTAGAGCCGATGCGCCAGAGCATTACGTTCCTGCGCGACGCGCTCGCATGATAGCGCGAAGCGGCGCGGCCATGCTGCCTGCACGCAAAAGCGAGAGCCTGCTGTTGCTGGTAACTCTCTGTGCCGGGGCAGGCTGGATCTTCTCTAAAGAGGCACTTGGCGCGCTGCCTCCGGTCTTTTTTATCGCCGTGCGCTTTCTGGCGGGCGGTCTGCTGCTGGGCCTGGCGGTGCCCGCAGCCGACCGACGCGAATGGCGGCGCAGCCTGTGGCCAGCCTTCGCCATCGGCAGCCTGATTTGCGGCTCGATGATGTGCTGGATTGTGGCGCTGCATCTTACCACCGCGCTGGGCGTTGGCGCGTTTCTCACCTGCCTCGGGCCGCTGTTGGTGCCGTTCGCAGGATGGCTGCTGTTCCGCCAGGCGCTGTCGAAGCGCATCGGGCTCGCCATGCTGCTCGCCCTACCCGGCATTGCGCTGCTGGTGGGTAACAGCTTTCTCCAGTGGCGGTTCGAGGCGGGCCAGTTCTGGTTTTTTGGTGCGGCGGCGATTTTCGCCTTTTACTTCAGCCTGAATAATCGCTTCGCCACCGACCATCCGGTGGTGCTATTCGCCGCCATGCAGATGATCGCGGTGGGCCTGCTGGCGTTGCCGGTGAGCCTGTGGCTGGAGCCGTGGCCTGGCGAGCTCAACGCGGCTGGTTGGACATGGCTTGCGCTCAGCATTCTCATTCCCACCTGCTTGCGCTTCTTTTTGCAAAACTATGCGCAGCGGCTAGCCTATACGCTCAACGGAGGGCTCATCATGCTGATGGAGCCAGTGTGGGCGGCCATTTTCTCGGCGCTATGGTATGGCGAAGTGATGACGCTGTCGCAGGTGGGCGGCGCGCTGCTTATCCTGCTGGCGCTGACGGTCGCCAGAGAGCGTCACGTCAGCGCCTGACCCTCGCCTGCGGGCGAGGGTGTTGGCGGCATTTCCGGTCATATAGACGGTACGACTCAGCGTTACCGGAAAGGTATTCTGACGGCTCCGGGTACCGTCCGCGAACGCCGTTTCACTGGTGTCCCCCACCCGTCCCGGGACTCGTTCATACCAATATGGAACTGCGCCGCGGCAGACCTCTCCCAGTCGGCACGGGGGTCGGAATACATCTCTCCCAGACTGTTATATGCCCTGGATGAAATCGTAAATAACTGCCCGGTATTGTGGAAGGTGCGAACAAGTTCCTGATATGAGATCATCATATTCATCCGGAGCGCATCCCAGAGGGACATCATGAGCCATCAACTCACCTTCGCCGATAGTGAATTCAGCACTAAGCGCCGTCAGACCCGAAAAGAGATTTTCCTCTCCCGCATGGAGCAGATTCTGCCATGGCAGAATATGACCGCTGTCATCGAGCCGTTTTATCCCAAGGCGGGCAATGGCCGACGGCCCTATCCGCTGGAGACCATGCTGCGTATTCACTGCATGCAGCATTGGTACAACCTGAGCGACGGTGCCATGGAAGATGCCCTGTACGAAATCGCCTCCATGCGCCTGTTTGCCCGATTATCCCTGGATAGCGCCCTGCCGGATCGCACCACCATCATGAATTTCCGCCACCTGCTCGAGCAGCATCAACTGGCCCGTCAATTGTTCAAGACCATCAATCGCTGGCTGGCCGAAGCAGGCGTCATGATGACCCAAGGCACTTTGGTGGATGCCACCATCATTGAGGCACCCAGCTCTACCAAGAACAAAGAGCAGCAACGCGATCCGGAGATGCATCAGACCAAGAAAGGCAATCAGTGGCACTTTGGCATGAAGGCCCACATTGGTGTCGATGCCAAGAGTGGCCTGACCCACAGCCTAGTCACCACCGCGGCCAACGAGCATGACCTCAATCAGCTGGGTAATCTGCTTCATGGAGAGGAGCAATTTGTCTCAGCCGATGCCGGCTACCAAGGAGCGCCACAGCGCGAGGAGCTGGCCGAGGTGGATGTGGACTGGCTGATCGCCGAGCGTCCCGGCAGGGTAAAAACCTTGAAGCAGCATCGGGGTCTGAGGGCCAATGGAACGAAAACGTACGCTAAGGAAATAACCAATTGTTATAATTGATATTATTCATTCTTCTCTATGAACTGAAAGCCCGCACTAAGCAATGTTTTAGCCTCAAATGACTTTTTTACCTACCCAACTAACGTAACGATCGCACATCAGGTCGTTTTTCAACCGCATAGTGACACCTGCACTCACATGCGAGAAAACACATATGATTTTGACTTCTTGTTTTGGTGGAGAGACAATACCCATTCATAGCAGGAGTACATAATGCCAGAAATTGCATCCCTACAACTTTTCAAAATACTATCTGATGAAACCCGCCTGGGTATCGTGCTACTGCTCAGGGAGATGGGGGAGCTGTGCGTATGCGATCTCTGCACAGCGCTGGAACAATCACAACCCAAGACCTCCCGCCATCTGGCGATGCTTCGGGAAAGTGGCCTGTTGCTGGATCGCAAGCAGGGGAAATGGGTTCATTATCGCTTATCCCCGCATATTCCTTCCTGGGCTGCCCTGGTGATTGAGCAGGCCTGGTTAAGTCAACAGGACGACGTACAGGCCATCGCCCGTAAGCTGGCATCGGCCAACTGCTCTGGCAGCGGTAAGGCTGTTTGTATCTAAAAATTTTGCCTGTACATATATGTTTTTGCGAATATGAGGTGTTAAAGATGAAAATGTTAACGGTGTTTGATCCGGCGATGTGCTGCAGTACCGGCGTTTGTGGTTCAGATGTCGATCAGGTTTTGGTCAATTTTTCTGCTGATGTGCAATGGCTGAAAGGGCGTGGGGTTCAGATCGAACGTTATAACCTGGCGCAGCAGCCTATGAGCTTCGTTGAGAACGAAAAAGCGAAAGCATTCCTTGAGGCTTCTGGAGCTGAAGGGCTTCCGCTGCTGTTGCTTGATGGTGAAACGGTGATGGCCGGGCGATACCCAAAACGCGCTGAACTGGCTCGCTGGTTTGGTATACCGCTGGAAAAGGTGGGTTTAGCTTCCACCAGTTGCTGTGGTGGTAAAACTTCCTGTTGTTGAGTATGTCAGGAGGACATATGAAATTCTTAGAGAATATCCCGTCTTACCTGTTTTTCACCGGTAAGGGAGGTGTAGGCAAAACTTCGATTTCCTGCGCAACGGCTATACGTCTGGCTGAACTGGGAAAGCGTGTTCTGCTTGTCAGTACCGACCCGGCTTCCAATGTCGGTCAGGTATTCGATCAGACTATCGGTAACACTATCCAGCCCGTGACTGCTGTGTCTGGTCTTTCGGCTCTGGAGATTGACCCGCAGGACGCCGCCCAGCAATACCGCGCCAGAATCGTTGACCCTATTAAAGGTCTTTTGCCTGATGACGTTGTTAACAGCATCAGTGAACAGCTTTCAGGAGCTTGTACGACAGAGATCGCTGCATTCGACGAGTTTACTGGCTTACTGACTGACGCTTCTCTGCTGACCCGCTTTGATCACATCATTTTTGATACTGCCCCAACTGGCCACACTATTCGCCTTCTTCAGCTTCCCGGAGCCTGGAGCAGCTTCATCGAAAGTAACCCGGATGGTGCTTCCTGTCTTGGTCCAATGGCTGGGCTGGAAAAACAACGCGAGCAATATGCTCATGCGGTTGAGGCATTATCCGATCCTGAACGAACTCGCCTTGTGCTGGTCGCGCGATTGCAAAAATCAACACTGCAGGAAGTCGCTCGTACTCATGACGAATTATCAGCTATTGGCCTTAAAAATCAGTATTTAGTCATTAACGGTGTCCTGCCTGCGAGCGAAGCAGAACGTGATGCACTGGCCGCTGCAATATGGCAACGGGAGCAAGAGGCGCTGGCAAATCTTCCTGCCGGGTTATCTGATTTGCCGACAGACAACTTATACCTGCAGCCGCTGAACATGGTTGGTGTATCCGCATTGAAAGGCCTGCTCAACGAACACGCTGAGATAACATCGCTTCCTGAACAAAGCCCACAGAACAAGCCAGAGAATATGTCGTTGTCTGTCCTGGTTGATGATATCGCCCGCAGTGAACACGGTTTGATTATGCTGATGGGCAAAGGTGGTGTGGGCAAAACCACAATGGCTGCGGCTATCGCCGTCAGTCTGGCGGATAAGGGTTTTGATGTGCATCTCACCACCTCAGATCCTGCTGCACATCTCAGTACAACGCTCAATGGCAGCCTCAAAAATCTGCAGGTCAGCCGAATCAACCCTCACGATGAAACTGAACGCTATCGTCAGCATGTTCTTGAGACGAAAGGCAGGGATCTGGATGAGGCTGGGAAACGGCTGCTCGAAGAGGATTTACGTTCTCCTTGCACAGAAGAGATTGCGGTGTTCCAGGCGTTTTCACGCGTAATTCGTGAAGCTGGCAAACGGTTTGTGGTCATGGATACGGCACCTACCGGGCATACGCTATTACTGCTTGATGCTACCGGGGCTTATCACCGTGAGATTGCCAGGAAGATGGGGGATAAAGGTCATTTTACCACTCCGATGATGCAGCTTCAGGACCAGGAACGTACCAAAGTTTTGCTGGTCACTCTGCCTGAAACCACACCTGTACTGGAAGCGGCAAACCTGCAGTCCGATCTTGAACGTGCGGGGATTCATCCCTGGGGCTGGATTATCAATAACAGCCTTTCGATTGCACAGACGCAATCGCCGCTGCTTTGCCAGCGCGCCCTACAAGAGCGTCCTCAAATCGAGGTTGTGAAAAACCAGCATGCAAGCCGCATAGCGTTAGTACCGGTAATGGCTGCAGAGCCCACTGGCATCGAGAAACTCAGAGAGCTGGTTGTTTAATTTTTTTTGTATATACAGGGCGGCAAAGCCGTCCTGTCTGGAGGATTTATGTTACTGGCAGGCGCTATTTTTGTCCTGACCATCGTTTTGGTTATCTGGCAACCGAAGGGATTAGGGATCGGCTGGAGTGCGACGCTGGGCGCGGTACTGGCGCTGATCTCTGGCGTAGTCCATTTTGGTGATATCCCTGTAGTGTGGAATATTGTCTGGAATGCGACGGCGACCTTTATTGCCGTGATTATTATCAGCCTTCTGCTCGATGAATCGGGCTTTTTCGAATGGGCGGCGCTGCACGTTTCACGTTGGGGTAACGGTCGCGGGCGTTTGCTGTTTACCTATATCGTTTTGCTCGGCGCAGCGGTGGCGGCACTGTTTGCCAACGATGGTGCGGCATTGATTCTGACGCCAATTGTTATCGCCATGCTGCTTGCATTAGGTTTCAGCAAAGGCACTACGCTGGCATTTGTCATGGCCGCCGGGTTTATTGCCGATACGGCCAGTCTGCCGCTTATCGTGTCCAACCTGGTTAACATCGTTTCTGCAGACTTCTTTGGGCTGGGTTTCACTGAGTATGCGTCGGTAATGGTGCCGGTGGATATCGCAGCCATTATCGCCACGCTGGTGATGCTGCATCTGTTCTTCCGCAAAGATATTCCGCCAACTTACGACCTGGCTCTCCTGAAAGCACCGGCAAAAGCGATTAAAGATCTGGCAACCTTCAGAACCGGCTGGATAGTGTTGATCCTTCTTCTGGTTGGCTTTTTCGTCCTTGAGCCGTTGGGTATCCCGGTCAGTGCGATTGCTGCTGTAGGGGCTGTCATTCTGTTTGCGGTGGCGAAGCGAGGCCATGCCATTAACACTGGCAAAGTGCTTCGCGGTGCGCCATGGCAGATCGTCATATTCTCTCTGGGAATGTATCTGGTGGTCTATGGTCTGCGTAATGCCGGACTAACAGAATACCTCTCCGGTGTGTTGAACGTGCTGGCAGATAAAGGACTTTGGGCCGCGACGTTTGGTACTGGCTTCCTGACGGCTTTCCTCTCTTCCATCATGAACAATATGCCTACCGTGCTGGTTGGTGCTCTCTCTATTGATGGCAGCACTGCAACAGGCGTTATCAAAGAGGCGATGATTTTTGCCAACGTGATTGGCTGCGATCTTGGACCGAAAATTACACCTATTGGTAGCCTGGCAACGTTGCTCTGGCTGCATGTCCTTTCACAGAAGAACATGACCATCACATGGGGATACTATTTCCGCACCGGGATCGTCATGACTCTGCCTGTGCTGTTTGTAACGCTGGCCGCGCTGGCGCTACGTCTCTCTTTCACTTTGTAATGAGATACTGATATGAGCAACATCACCATTTATCACAACCCAGCCTGCGGCACGTCGCGTAATACGCTGGAGATGATCCGCAACAGCGGTATCGAGCCGACCGTTATTCTTTACCTTGAGACTCCACCTTCACGCGATGAGCTGCTCAAACTCATTGCGGATATGGGCATTTCCGTCCGGGCTTTGCTGCGTAAGAACGTCGAGCCGTATGAGGAACTGGGTCTTGCAGAAGATAAATTTACTGACGACCAGCTCATCGACTTTATGCTACAGCATCCGATTCTGATCAACCGTCCGATCGTAGTGACGCCACTGGGAACTAAACTTTGCCGTCCTTCAGAGGTTGTTCTCGATATCCTTCCAGATGCCCAGAAAGCGGCTTTCACCAAGGAAGACGGTGAAAAAGTCGTTGATGATTCAGGTAAAAGACTGAAATAAAGACGAAGGGGGCATTTGCCCCCTTCATTATTACTTCGCCATTTCTTCCAGCAGGTCAATACCAACCGGCTCTTCGCTCTGTAGCGCTGTTAATGCAATACGCTTTGCATACTGCTCTTCCACATCAGAGATGAGAGGCAGCTCGCGGTTCGCCCTGATCTTCAGGGGCACTGTTGCAAATAGTCGGTGGTGATAAACTTATCATCCCCTTTTGCTGATGGAGCTGCACATGAACCCATTCAAAGGCCGGCATTTTCAGCGTGACATCATTCTGTGGGCCGTACGCTGGTACTGCAAATACGGCATCAGTTACCGTGAGCTGCAGGAGATGCTGGCTGAACGCGGAGTGAATGTCGATCACTCCACGATTTACCGCTGGGTTCAGCGTTATGCGCCTGAAATGGAAAAACGGCTGCGCTGGTACTGGCGTAACCCTTCCGATCTTTGCCCGTGGCACATGGATGAAACCTACGTGAAGGTCAATGGCCGCTGGGCGTATCTGTACCGGGCCGTCGACAGCCGGGGCCGCACTGTCGATTTTTATCTCTCCTCCCGTCGTAACAGCAAAGCTGCATACCGGTTTCTGGGTAAAATCCTCAACAACGTGAAGAAGTGGCAGATCCCGCGATTCATCAACACGGATAAAGCGCCCGCCTATGGTCGCGCGCTTGCTCTGCTCAAACGCGAAGGCCGGTGCCCGTCTGACGTTGAACACCGACAGATTAAGTACCGGAACAACGTGATTGAATGCGATCATGGCAAACTGAAACGGATAATCGGCGCCACGCTGGGATTTAAATCCATGAAGACGGCTTACGCCACCATCAAAGGTATTGAGGTGATGCGTGCACTACGCAAAGGCCAGGCCTCAGCATTTTATTATGGTGATCCCCTGGGCGAAATGCGCCTGGTAAGCAGAGTTTTTGAAATGTAAGGCCTTTGAATAAGACAAAAGGCTGCCTCATCGCTAACTTTGCAACAGTGCCAAATAGCGCGCCAGCTGCACGTCATTGGGTTCTGCAACATAGCGACCATAATTCAGTTCCTGCTCAGTGGTCAGAAAATCGACGGGCATACCGGCCTCCCTGCCTGATGGTCATGAATTAACAATTTCGCAACCGTCCGAAATATTATAAATTCTCGGACACACTAAAATGGTGTTGTCTAGGTGTCTATTAAATCGATTTTTTGTTATAACAGACACCCACTGTCCGATATTTGATTTAGGATACATTTTTATGCGACTTTTTGGTTACGCACGGGTATCAACAAGCCAGCAGTCCCTCGATATTCAGATCAAGGGGCTTAAAGAGGCGGGGGTGAAAGCCAGTCGCATATTTACCGACAAAGCATCCGGCAGTTCTACCGACAGGAAAGGACTGGATCTGCTGCGAATGAAGGTGGAGGAAGGTGACGTCATCCTGGTGAAGAAACTCGACCGGCTTGGCCGCGACACTGCCGATATGATCCAACTGATAAAAGAATTCGACGCTCAGGGAGTCGCGGTCCGATTCATAGACGACGGGATCAGCACCGACGGTGAAATGGGGAAAATGGTTGTGACCATTCTTTCAGCTGTAGCCCAGGCCGAACGCAGGAGGATTCTGGAGCGTACGAACGAAGGACGGCAGGAGGCCAGGCTGAAAGGTATCCGGTTTGGCCGAAAGCGCATCATCGACAGAAATAGTGTACTGGCACTTCATCAGCAGGGAACTGGTGCAACAGATATTGCCCGCCGGCTCAGTATTGCCCGTTCCACTGTTTATAAAATTCTGGAAGATGAGAGCCGGGTTAATCTGAGCAAAATTTGAGGACGAACATGAGTGATGTAAAGGCATTCAACAATTGCATGAGTGTGTTCTGGCGACAGCATGAAGCCGAATTCTCTCGCTTTCTGACATCGAAGACAGGTGATAGCGAAAAAGCAGCAGACCCGGAGAAGACGAAGGTGATTATCGTGACGCTTGCCGAAACGACACCTGTACTGGAAGCCGCTAACCTGCAGCGGGATCTACGCCGAGCTGGCATCGAGCCGTGGGCATGGGTCGTTAATAACAGCCTGGCAGCTGCTCAACCGTCTTCGCCTTTCCTGAAGAGGCACTGTTGCAAAGTTAGCGATGAGGCAGCCTTTTGTCTTATTCAAAGGCCTTACATTTCAAAAACTCTGCTTACCAGGCGCATTTCGCCCAGGGGATCACCATAATAAAATGCTGAGGCCTGGCCTTTGCGTAGTGCACGCATCACCTCAATACCTTTGATGGTGGCGTAAGCCGTCTTCATGGATTTAAATCCCAGCGTGGCGCCGATTATCCGTTTCAGTTTGCCATGATCGCATTCAATCACGTTGTTCCGGTACTTAATCTGTCGGTGTTCAACGTCAGACGGGCACCGGCCTTCGCGTTTGAGCAGAGCAAGCGCGCGACCATAGGCGGGCGCTTTATCCGTGTTGATGAATCGCGGGATCTGCCACTTCTTCACGTTGTTGAGGATTTTACCCAGAAACCGGTATGCAGCTTTGCTGTTACGACGGGAGGAGAGATAAAAATCGACAGTGCGGCCCCGGCTGTCGACGGCCCGGTACAGATACGCCCAGCGGCCATTGACCTTCACGTAGGTTTCATCCATGTGCCACGGGCAAAGATCGGAAGGGTTACGCCAGTACCAGCGCAGCCGTTTTTCCATTTCAGGCGCATAACGCTGAACCCAGCGGTAAATCGTGGAGTGATCGACATTCACTCCGCGTTCAGCCAGCATCTCCTGCAGCTCACGGTAACTGATGCCGTATTTGCAGTACCAGCGTACGGCCCACAGAATGATGTCACGCTGAAAATGCCGGCCTTTGAATGGGTTCATGTGCAGCTCCATCAGCAAAAGGGGATGATAAGTTTATCACCACCGACTATTTGCAACAGTGCCAAGATTGCGGCGTAAAGAATGTCCGCCCCTGGCACAAAGCAGACGTTAAGACTTACAGCATCGGGAAACTTCTGGATGCCGCGTCAGCGGCATGGAGGCGCCAGATGAGGTTACATGTGTCTGTGGAGTCAAATGGCGCCGAAAGCCCGGCGTAGCCGGTTACCTGGCTATAAACTCTGCCACCCTACCCCCTGCCCTGATTAGCCTTAACCCGCTAACAGCAATGAAGAAGTCAAAGTAATCCCTTTTAACCCCGGTGAGCGGGCTTTACGGCGTTTACGACGTAAAGGGCGTGATTTCCGGGGCCTTAGCGGCGGCAGCTTGCTGCTGACGCTTAGGGGGATGTTCATCAACTATCTCAGCGACACCAGGGAACTTAACACGGTAGTTGCAAAGCTATACCCGCTAAAAATGTCTCAGATGCCTCTGTACGCGGTCGCAGTGGTCCCGACAAGGCGACAGCCGTAGTCGGGGCGTATCTCCGCGTTAGCGGGCCGCAGGGCCGCTTACGAGCGTGTACCAGACAACTGACCGCAGCTCCACCGACAGCGATGAAGAAGAATAGTTACAACACCCATCATTAAAAGCGACACTACTCCCGGCCTTCGGCCGGGGGCGGCGGCGCTTTTCAGTGGTGGGGAGGGGCACCTGGCCGGCAAACCGGCGCCGGTTTTTATGATGAATAACGTTATGAATGCTGTAACTAATTTGGTTCTCCGGTCGGGGCCCGTCGCGAAGCGATGGGAGCTCTTTCTGGTGTTGCCGAACCGGCGCGACCGTCAGGTCGCTGCAAGGGCGGGCATTCTCTGCAGCCTGTCCACAGGGCAGGCGATGAACAGGTTATGTGTTTACAGGATTTATTAAAGGATCTTTAAAAGAGGTACAGAGCTGGTGTTTAAAAGGAACCACGCGCCCTGAAAGCCCGACGGCATGTGCTTTGTGCGGGCACTGTTGCAAATAGTCGGTGGTGATAAACTTATCATCCCCTTTTGCTGATGGAGCTGCACATGAACCCATTCAAAGGCCGGCATTTTCAGCGTGACATCATTCTGTGGGCCGTACGCTGGTACTGCAAATACGGCATCAGTTACCGTGAGCTGCAGGAGATGCTGGCTGAACGCGGAGTGAATGTCGATCACTCCACGATTTACCGCTGGGTTCAGCGTTATGCGCCTGAAATGGAAAAACGGCTGCGCTGGTACTGGCGTAACCCTTCCGATCTTTGCCCGTGGCACATGGATGAAACCTACGTGAAGGTCAATGGCCGCTGGGCGTATCTGTACCGGGCCGTCGACAGCCGGGGCCGCACTGTCGATTTTTATCTCTCCTCCCGTCGTAACAGCAAAGCTGCATACCGGTTTCTGGGTAAAATCCTCAACAACGTGAAGAAGTGGCAGATCCCGCGATTCATCAACACGGATAAAGCGCCCGCCTATGGTCGCGCGCTTGCTCTGCTCAAACGCGAAGGCCGGTGCCCGTCTGACGTTGAACACCGACAGATTAAGTACCGGAACAACGTGATTGAATGCGATCATGGCAAACTGAAACGGATAATCGGCGCCACGCTGGGATTTAAATCCATGAAGACGGCTTACGCCACCATCAAAGGTATTGAGGTGATGCGTGCACTACGCAAAGGCCAGGCCTCAGCATTTTATTATGGTGATCCCCTGGGCGAAATGCGCCTGGTAAGCAGAGTTTTTGAAATGTAAGGCCTTTGAATAAGACAAAAGGCTGCCTCATCGCTAACTTTGCAACAGTGCCCACCGTTGAACGTCACATCCGGGGCAAATGGGCCTGCGACAGCTGCGAGACGTTGATCCAGGCACCGGTGCCACCGCAGGTGATCGACAAAGGCATCCCCACCGCTGGCCTGCTGGCCCAGGTGCTGGTGGCCAAGTATGCCGACCATCTGCCGCTGTACCGTCAGGAACGCATGTTCGGCCGTGCCGGCCTGGAAATCCCGCGCTCCACCCTGGCCGAATGGGTGGGTGCCTGTGGTGTGCAGTTGCAGCCGCTGGTGGATGCGTTGAGAAATACTCTGCTGGAACACAGTGTTCTGCATGCCGATGAAACCCCGGTCAGCATGCTGGCCCCGGGCAAGAAGAAAACCCACAAGGCCTACGTCTGGGCCTACTGCACCACACCGTTTGCCGACCTGAAGGCAGCTATTTACGACTTCGCACCCAGCCGTGCAGGCGAACACGCCCGAACCTTCCTGGGTGACTGGCGGGGCAAGCTGGTCTGTGATGATTACGCTGGCTACAAGGCCGGGTTCGGCAACGGCATTACCGAAATCGGCTGTATGGCCCACGCCCGGCGCAAGTTCTATGACCTGCACGAGGCCAACAAGAGCGAATTGGCGGCCAAGGCCTTGGAATACATCGGTGGACTCTACGAGATCGAGCGGGAAACCAAAGATCTGCCACCGGATATGCGGCGGGAAATCCGGCAAACCAAAGCCAAACCCCTTGCCGATGCGCTGCATCAGTGGATGCTGGCCCATCGCCAGAAAGTGCCGGATGGCTCCGGCACGGCCAAAGCCCTGGATTACAGCCTCAAACGTTGGGAAGCGCTGACGCGCTACCTGGACGATGGCGCTGTGCCCATCGACAACAACTGGGTGGAAAACCAGATCCGACCCTGGGCGCTGGGGCGCAGCAATTGGCTGTTTGCGGGTTCACTGCGCAGTGGTCAACGTGCGGCTGCGGTCATGACCCTAATACAGTCAGCGAAGCTGAATCGGCATGATCCCTATGCCTACCTGAAGGATGTGCTGACTCGCCTGCCGACACAGAAGAACAACGCCATCGACGAGCTATTGCCCCACAACTGGAAACCGGCCATACCTAACAAGGTGTAGGCCGGACGTGTATGGAGAGCCTTCTTCGAAAGCTGGACAAGGTGCCAACTCTAGACGGCAGGATATGCCCTGGGAGATCGATGAGAGAAAGAGGAGGCCATAAGTAGAAAATTTCCCAAGCGACTGGTGGCTCGCTAGGCATACGTGTCGTGTTACTCCTAAGTTATTAGACACACTAGATTTTCCGGGCTTTGCTGGGCTGCGGGTGTCGCAGGTGTATGCCGCACGGAGATCGCAGTTAAACCTGATACTAGGCCGGCTCATGCACTAGCCGGATGTCGATTTCTCTGTCGACATACTTCCACTCCACCGAGGCCCGGAGTTCGGCCAAAAGCCTGTTAAAGCCCGGCTCATCAGACGGGGAATATTCGAACCACGTCAAGAAGTCGAAGGGTTCGCTCTCGCCCAGGTCCCGACAATGGTGGAGACGACGGGCCACAGCAGGGAGATATTGGAGCCCAATGTGAATGTGACGGGACTGCTCCTCAAAAATCTTCCGGCGTTCGTCTTGAGCCAGTCCCCACCATGAGGGGTTTTTCCGGATAGGGATCAGGGCGGCACAGGTGGCCTCTGCTCGACCCAAACTTGGCTGCTTCGCCACGAGACGATCCTTCTCTTCACGCACGACATAACGCTCGTTACTCGTTATCCCGCGAAGAAGCCATTTGGTGCCCAAAGGCTGCGGCGAAACAGAGCCAGCGGCTACGTCGAGCCGGGGGATTCCAGGGAGAGGGGCTCCCGCCACGGCATCCATCCGAACAACGCGCCAAACACCCGTTTCTCCACCAGCGAACGTAAATAATCGTGTATTCATCAGTTTCCTCTCAGGCCTTTCGCCTATTTCTCAGCCAACGCAAAACCGGCATTGCCC
Source organism: Klebsiella quasivariicola (assembly GCF_002269255.1). NCBI lineage: Bacteria > Pseudomonadati > Pseudomonadota > Gammaproteobacteria > Enterobacterales > Enterobacteriaceae > Klebsiella > Klebsiella quasivariicola. The sequence continues at coordinate 139,652 of NZ_CP022824.1, forward strand.
GGCGCAACCACTGAAACAAATATAAAAGGTTCGGGGCCAGAGTTCATTGCACCATGTACCTGCCCAGGTTTTGCGATCGCAATATCTCCAGCTTTAAGATGAGTGACTATGCCGTTACCTTGATGATATTCGGCTTCACCTGAGATAACCGTCCAAGTATCTTGGCCGTGAGGATGTACATGGGAAGCTATTTCCTGCCCAGGGTGGGCGTGCCAAACAACGACGACAGAGTCATTGGTTTCCAGAACAACCGAACGAATCGGTTCGCCGTTAGACGGACGAACATATTCATCCACCGAAAAAATCCGCGATTCAGTTTCTGCTCTCATGTTCACACCCATTTAAAACTGATTGGACACGTACTCTAAACGCAACTGCGCCTGGACAGCACATGAAGATATGTACCTAAGCGCCCTTCGGGAAAACTATGCTCTGGCGCACAGAGACCGTCAATACTCCGTCGTGGGTAGGCATGACATAACGGGAGGAGACGGGCGACGCTTTGGTCATATGTACATGAGAAGGTGGCTCGCCCGCTCGGCAGGGTTGTTGTCGATGGGCAGGTGTCCCCCTTTCGATGTAGCGGATCAGCTTTAACCAGTTGCTCGCAAGGCAATTGATTGCTTGCCCAAGGCACTTTGACGACGTGACCTGGGGAGGGGTTTTGTCCAGCCTAGCTTTCAGTTGCTCCAGGAAAGCCTGGCTTTGCGACTGGCGCGTCTGGTATCGCTGGGCATCGCCCGCCTCTTCCATGTCGCGCTCGATGCCGTAGAGCTTGTTGATAAGAGTCAGTGCCATCTCCGCTCGGCCGATCTTGCCCTTGGATTGAGTTTTCTGATGAACTTGCGCCGCGCATGCCCAGCAACCTATACGCTCGACGCCTTTCTGCCTCCAGGAGGCGCTGCGGCACCTCCTGGGTACGGCTAGCGGTGTAATTGAACAGGATGACCGGAAGATTTGGTGGGCCACCGCGATCTCCTCAGTAGCTATAGCCAAACAGGTTGGGTATGAGAAGTTCAAGGGGGGGCGAGCAAAGCCCCCGTTCCAATTGATTCTCTATTCCACACAAATGGCGATATAAGCCGGCGGGTGATGACGACCCTGGAAGCTCTGGCATCGAGAGTGGATGTCTACTCCATCGACGAGGCGTTTCTGGATCTGACCGGAATCGACCGGGTGGTAAGCTTCGAGCCTTTTGGTCGGCAGGCGATTTGGCTCAAGGTGGAATCACCGGACGGTTACGATACAACGGTCAACGCTTGCGCCTGCTGTCGATTGACACCCCGGAAACCTACAAGCCCAGGTGCGACGCCGAGCTGACGAAGGGCCGCGAGGCAACCGCACGCCTCCGCGAACTGGTTGCCAACGCTCAGCGCATCGAGGTTGTCGATTCCGGCCAAGCCGACAAGTACGACCGCCGCCTTGTTCACCTGCTGATCGACGGGCGGGACGTGGGGCAAACCCTCATGGCCGAGGGGTTAGCCGTTGAGTGGAGGCCCGGCCCGAATGCGTGGAGGGAACGCCGTCGCCACTGGTGCGGATACTGATCGCTTTTCAGCTTGAGCCAGGAGCGCCCCGCCGCAGTGATCGGCACTTGTGTCGATCCGAGGAGGCGCAAGAGCCACAAGCCCCTGATAGGACCACGTAACGCGGCCATGCCACTAGAGCACGGCCGCTTTTTTCTTTTAAAAACAAAAATATAAAAAAATCCTGTTGCTTGAGCCGGTGGTATTGTGGGCAACTGCCGACCTGTTGGCAGGGTGGGGGCAACCGCTCGCGGTTGTCCCTGGCCTGTCAATGGGGAACCGCGAAGCGGTTAGGCAGGTATCCGGCTTGCCGGATTGTCCATAATTCCACGGGCTGTTTTCCCCAGGGCTACACGTTTTATATATGTTTTTTTTGTTTTAAAGAGTTTTAGGGAATCAGAAGGCAAAATTTACCTTCATTATCAGTTGCTTATAGAACCCCTCGGTGGGTAATAGACGGTTTCCGGTGGGTAATAGACGGGGTTGGGTGGGTAAACGACGGAACCGGGTGGGTAATAGACGGACTATCCACAGGCTGGATCGCCGGATCGATCCCCTCCCGTCTATTACACACCCGCCTTGCGCAAACCCTGACCAGTAGTCGCCTCGCGCTCCGTCTATTACACACCGCCGCGCTTAGTATTCGCCTGGGTCCAGTGGGGGGAGAACCCCGGAGCTGCTGACGACTTCCCCGCGTTGCGGACGCTCGACCGTCTCGCCGGGTTTCAGCGGATAGCGCCGCAGCACTCGCCCGTATTCTTCGCTCGCCCGCTTTGCTTCCACGCGCACGCGGCCAGACTCCGAGTTGACGCAGTTCAGGTAATTTTCTGTGGCACTGTTGCAAATAGTCGGTGGTGATAAACTTATCATCCCCTTTTGCTGATGGAGCTGCACATGAACCCATTCAAAGGCCGGCATTTTCAGCGTGACATCATTCTGTGGGCCGTACGCTGGTACTGCAAATACGGCATCAGTTACCGTGAGCTGCAGGAGATGCTGGCTGAACGCGGAGTGAATGTCGATCACTCCACGATTTACCGCTGGGTTCAGCGTTATGCGCCTGAAATGGAAAAACGGCTGCGCTGGTACTGGCGTAACCCTTCCGATCTTTGCCCGTGGCACATGGATGAAACCTACGTGAAGGTCAATGGCCGCTGGGCGTATCTGTACCGGGCCGTCGACAGCCGGGGCCGCACTGTCGATTTTTATCTCTCCTCCCGTCGTAACAGCAAAGCTGCATACCGGTTTCTGGGTAAAATCCTCAACAACGTGAAGAAGTGGCAGATCCCGCGATTCATCAACACGGATAAAGCGCCCGCCTATGGTCGCGCGCTTGCTCTGCTCAAACGCGAAGGCCGGTGCCCGTCTGACGTTGAACACCGACAGATTAAGTACCGGAACAACGTGATTGAATGCGATCATGGCAAACTGAAACGGATAATCGGCGCCACGCTGGGATTTAAATCCATGAAGACGGCTTACGCCACCATCAAAGGTATTGAGGTGATGCGTGCACTACGCAAAGGCCAGGCCTCAGCATTTTATTATGGTGATCCCCTGGGCGAAATGCGCCTGGTAAGCAGAGTTTTTGAAATGTAAGGCCTTTGAATAAGACAAAAGGCTGCCTCATCGCTAACTTTGCAACAGTGCCCATTAAACTGGTGATGGAGAAAACCGGCATATCCAGGGCCACCTATTTCAGGTTAAAAAAACTGGGCCCAGGCAGTTAACCCGACGCAGGCAGCGATTTTTTCCTGTGCCGGAAAGGGTTTCGCGGTTGATGCTGATGATCCCCTGCTTAAAAACAGAGTTAACATTGCCCACAATATTGCTGGTTTTGATGAGCCGTTAAAGGAGTTTTATGAATGGATGGATGTATCTGGTGATTGCCGGCATAGCCGAAGTCTTTTATGCCGCGTCAATGCTCCGGACTGAGGGATTTACCCGGATCTACCCCAGTATTTTTTGCCTGACATTTATCGGTGTGAGCATGTACTTTTTGTCCCTGGCAACACGGACTATTCCTGTAGGAACCGCTTATGCGGTCTGGGTCGGGATTGGTGCTTTAGGGACAGCAGCGTACGGAATAATTTACTTAAATGAAGATAAGGGCCTGTTACGCATTGCCTGTTTCGGACTGATTCTGGCGGGTATCATTGGCCTGAAAATTCTGGCAGGACACAAGCAGCTGTAGGTTCTCATCCATAAACAGAACTCCGGGGGCATTCTGATTTTAGACATCAGCATGCCTCTCCCTTTCCCCTTTTTGAAATGGGACATTACCCGCTACATTAATAACAGGCGAGAGAACCGACATAACCGGGGGCGGCCAGGAAAAGTTGCCATGATTGACAAAAAGACTGCTTTTTGTTTGTACCTGCATGATTAACGGTGCGAATTTTTTCGGCAAACTATAAATGCGGGCACCAGTGTGATGATAAGCACCTGAATAAATGCCGACGGTAATGAAGGTGGCCCTGTTGATTAATAAGTTTGCAGGGAAATAAAAATCCCCGTCATCACGGGGATTTTCCGGACCCGAATGCGTTACCGGGAAGGATGCGAAGGAGAAAAGCGCAGTATCAGCATACCCGCCAGTGCTGCCAGTACAGAGCCGGCAAGTACCCCCACCTTGACCTCGTCCACCAACAGGGGGCTTTCTGCAAACGCCAGGTTGCCGATAAACAGGCTCATGGTAAACCCTATTCCGCACAGGACCGATACGCCGTAAACCTGCAGCCAGGTACTTTTTTCAGGCCGTTTTGCCAGGCCCAGGCTGACGGCCAGCAGCGACAGGCCGAAAATGCCCGCCTGCTTGCCAACAAACAGGCCCAGCGCAACGCCGACCGGTACCGGCGACATCAGGTCATCAGCCGTCATACCGGAGAGCGCGACCCCCGCATTTGCGAAGCCAAACAGCGGCAGTATCAGAAACGTCACCCACGGATTGATGCCGTGCTCCAGCCGGGCAAGAGGGGATTGTTTATCCGGATCGGTTACCCGCAGCGGGATAAAGAGCGCCAGCAGGATACCCGCGATGGTGGCGTGCACCCCGGACTGAAGCATGAAAAACCACAGCACGCCCCCCGCCAGCAGATAGGGAAACAGCCGGGTAATCCCGGCACGGTTCATGATAAACAGCAGAGCAACCGTGACCGCCGCACCGGCCAGCATCAGAAACGAAATATTACTGGTATAGAAGAGCGCAATAATAGCCACTGCGCCCATGTCGTCCAGAATAGCCAGCGCCGACAGGAAAATTTTCAGCGAGGCAGGTACGCGACTGCCCAGCAGTGCCAGTACCCCGAGCGCAAAGGCAATGTCCGTGGCGGCAGGAATTGCCCAGCCAGCGAGGGTTTCATCGCTGCCCGCATTAAACCATACGTAAATGGCCGCAGGCACGGCCATCCCGCCCAGCGCGGCAAATCCCGGCAGCGCGCGCTGGCCCCAGGTGGCAAGCTGACCGGTGAGAAGCTCGCGCTTGATTTCCAGGCCGACCATCATGAAGAACACGGCCATCAGGGCGTCGTTTATCCAGTGCTCAACGGAGAGGCCGGCGGCGTTGTATTTCAGGAATACCTCATATCCCTCCCTGAGCGGAGAGTTAGCCACGATGATAGCGGCTGCTGAGGCGATGATGAGCACGATGCCGCCGGCTGCGGGCGAGCTGAAAAATGCAGATGGCACTTCTGACATCCTCTTTTTATTTCTGTCTGGGATTTCTGACACACTCCCTCCCTTTATTCAAAAAAAACAGGCCTTCCCCTGATATACAACCGCTGGTTATCAGAGGATAAGCCGGCTGAGCTACGCTGAAGATATAAAAAATACGATAATTAATTGCTGATAAATTAACGAATTAGCGTGACGTTAATTTTATCATAACGTCCGGCCCGCTTCAGGCGGAAGAGGTAAAGCCCTGTAAAGCTGCCGCAGGCAGGGGCATTTTTATCCGTCATCAGCCACACGCTCACAGCAGCCATGTGACGACAAAAAAACCCAGGGCAGTCATCAGAATGGAGCCGGTTACGTGTACCAGCAGTGAAGTAAACGCCCAGAAATAATTACCGGACTGCAGCTGTGAGAATATTTCCAGGGAAAACGTGGAAAACGTGGTCAGCCCACCGCACAGCCCGGTGATAACAAGTAATCGCCAGGCCGGATCCAGGTCAGGATGGCGCATGAACCAGGCCAGCGACGCACCAATGATAAATCCGCCCGCAAGGTTCACTACCAGCGTGCCCGGTGGCAGGTCAGGAAACAGGCTGTTCAGGCGTGCGCCAAGCAGCCAGCGGATCAGGCAGCCAGCGGATCCACCAATGATAATGGCCAGATAAGATTTCACGGGGTTTACCTCTGTGTCAGAGGGAGTATGCAGGCTGATGATACGGGGCGGCCTGACATACTCCCGGTTAAAGGGGAGTAATATCAGGCGTCATCAGCTTCTCAGGGGAAGCGGTTGGGTAAGGTGGAACGCCATCACCTCGCCGCAATTCTGGCCCGGTCACGGGCGTTAATCAAGCGGCTATCCACTGTTTTTGTGCGACTCCCCCTGCGGCGGGCATGAGGAGCCCGTTTTCAGGCTTGACCTGAAGAGCATTAAAAATTATCGTTTCGGCAGCATTTTATATCTGACTGTGAGTCATGCACATTACGCCACCCTGAGTTTCTCTTCGCCCGTCCTTTATCAGAGAGCCTGCCGCGACAGCCAGTCCGCGCCGGGTACCGTTCTCTCATATCCGTTACGGGACTGCCACCTTTCACGGTGAACCCGCGTGTACCTGCTTCAGGGACGCAGGCGCCGTGTCCGCAGCAGCCGGTACGGACACGTCGTGATTAATCGGCGGGCTGCAGCCCGCCTTCAGGGATATTCATGCGTCAGCTTTTTCGGTTTATGTTTCATCACGCCTCTCACCTTACGTTCGGTGCGATGCTGATGGCCATGTCCAGCTTTGGACAGACCTATTTTGTCTCACTTTACGGGCAGGATTTTCGTGAGGCCTTTGGGCTCACCGACGGCGGACTGGGCGGCCTGTACGCAATCGGAACGGTGATGAGCGCCATCACGCTGACCTGGGCCGGACGGCTGATTGACTACACCACGACCCGCCGCTTCACGCTGGCGGTCACCCTTTTGCTGCTCACGGCCTGCCTGCTGGTTTCCGGCGCACAGGCGGCGTGGATGCTGTGCATCGGGTTTTACTTTCTGCGCCTCGGCGGCCAGGGACTGATGGTGCATACTGCGCTGACCGCAACGGCGCGCCAGTTCCCCCTTGATGCAGGCAAGGCGCTCGGCGCCATCGCGCTGGGGCTCTCGCTGGCGCAGGCCGTTTTTCCTGTGATTGCGGTGCAGATAAGCGCGCTGACGGGATGGCGCGCTGCCTGGGGCATCAATGCCGGAATGCTTGTTGCCGGCGTGGGGGTCGCGCTGATGTTTTTGCCCCGCGGGAAAGAGAAGCCGCTGCGTACGTTCAGAAAGCGGGGTGAGGAGAAAGAAAAAGAGGCGCCGGTATGGCGAAACCGCAACCTGCTGCTGGCGCTGCCTGTCGTGCTGGCCTCCCCCTTTATCACCACCGGCTTCTTCTTCCACCAGGCGAGGCTGGCACAGGAGAAAGGCTGGGAGCTGTCGTGGGTGGCGGTATGGTTTATTGCCTATGCCATTACCCAGGCGGTATCGCTGCTGTCGTTTGGCCCGCTGATTGACCGGCTCTCACCACGCAGGCTGCTGCCGTGGTTTCTGATGCCACAGGCCCTGGCCATGCTGGCGCTATGGCTCAGCAACGGTCAGTGGGTGACGCCTTTTTACCTGATTATGACCGGCGTATCGTCGGCCATTGCCTCAACGCTTGCCACCGCGCTCTGGGTACAGCTGTTTGGTCCGGCGCAGCTGGCCAGGGTGCGCTCGGCGGTTGAGGCAGGGACGGTGATTGCCAGCGGGGCATCCCCGGTAATCATGGGCGTGCTGATAGATAACCATGTCACCCTGCATCTTCAGGCCCTGTTCTGCCTGGTCTACATTCTTGGCGCCAGCCTGCTGGCCACCGGTATCAGGACGGATGCGCCGCAATAACGCGCCTTTACCTTCATACCCGTCATCCTCTTTCCCCTGTGAAGGCGGGCCTGATATCAGGCCCGCCTGTTTCATCGCAGCATCAGCAGGGGCTGACGGCTTTCAGACAGCATTTCCGTGGTGTGGCTGCCAATAAAGAATCGCCGTAACCGGGAGTGCCCGCAGGCCCCCATTACCGTGAGGTCGATATCATGGGCGTCCGCGTAGCGGCACAGCGCCCCGGTTACGGACTCGTCTTCCAGCAGGCGTGTCTCGGTCGTGATACCGGCTTCCTGAAGAACAGCCTGCGCATCCTGCAGGGCTGACATGTCACCGTTGACCATCACGATATGACAGCTCAGGCCGTGCAGCAGCGGGCTGACCGTCAGGCGCGTCAGGTTTTTACGGCTCTCACTGCTGCCGTCGTACGCAAACATCACCCGCGCCGGCGGCGTAAACGTCTCCGGCACAATCAGCACCGGGTTTTTCTGCAGGCGAATGACGCTTTCCAGATGGCTGCCTACCTGATTCTGCGTCCCGCGGCGCCCCAGCACCATCAGCCGGACTTCGCCCAGCTCCGCCAGGATTTCGTCCAGTGCGCCGTGCTTTTGCAGCAGCTGTGCGTCCGGCTGTCCGGTCTGCTTCAGGAGCTCCGCACAGCCGGCCAGCACGGCCTTGCCCTGCGCCATCAGCAGCCGGCTGCGCTCACCCTCGACGCGGACCAGCGCTTCGGTCAGCTGCTCCCGGCTGTCAATACCAATGCTCCCGGTCAGGTCAGACACGGCGGGAGTCTCACTCTTTTCGAGCACGTGCAGCAGCGCCAGCGGCGCGCCAAGTTTACCGGCTGCCCAGGCAGCATACTCACAGACCGGCCGGGTTGACGGCGAGCCGTCAACGCAGGCAATAACGGTGTTATTCATGATGCTTTCTCCAGTAAATTAATGGCCACCCATCAGCTTTTCCACTTCTTCAGGCTTGTCATGCACTCCGAAGCGGTCAACGAGGGTGCGGGTCGCGTCATTCATACCCTTGATCTCCACTTCCGTGCCTTCGCGACGGAACTTGATAACCACCCGGTCCAGCGCGCTCACGGAGGTGATATCCCAGAAGTGGGCGTGCGTTACGTCAATCACCACGCGCTCCACCGCTTCACGGAAGTCGAAGTGGCTCATAAAGCGATCGGATGAGGCAAAGAATACCTGGCCGGCTACGGTATAGGTGCGGGTGTCGTCCTTCAGCTCAGAGGAGACCGCCATAAAGCGGGCGACCTTGGTGGCGAAGTTCAGCGAGGCAATCAGCACGCCGGTGAGCACGCCAAACGCCAGGTTATCGGTCGCCACCACCACCACCACGGTGGCCAGCATCACCACGCTGGTTGACAGCGGATGGCTGCGCAGGTTGCTGATGGAGCGCCAGGAGAAGGTGCCGATGGAGACCATGATCATCACCGCCACCAGAGCCGCCATGGGTATCCGGGACACCCAGTCGCGCAGGAACACCACCATCAGCAGCAGCACCACGCCGGCGGTGAGCGTGGAAAGCCGCCCGCGCCCGCCCGATTTGACGTTGATCACCGACTGGCCAATCATCGCGCAGCCCGCCATGCCGCCGATAAAGGAGGTGCAGATGTTGGCCACGCCCTGCGCCTTGCACTCGCGGTTTTTATCGCTCGGCGTGTCGGTCATGTCGTCCACGATGGTGGCGGTCATCATCGACTCCAGCAGCCCCACCACGGCAAGTCCTGCCGAGTACGGCAGAATAATCATCAGCGTGTCGAGGTTAAGCGGGATATCCGGGATCAGAAACACCGGCAGGCTGTCCGGCAGTTTGCCCATGTCACCCACGGTGCGCACGTCCAGGTGCAGCCACATGGAAATGGCGGTCAGCACGATGATGCAGACCAGCGGCGAGGGAATGGTTTTGTTCAGATACGGGAAGAGATAAATGATGCCCAGGCCCGCAGCGGTCAGGGCATAAACGTGCCAGGTGACGTTGGTCAGCTCCGGCAGCTGCGCCATAAATATCAGGATGGCCAGCGCGTTCACGAAACCGGTGACCACCGAGCGGGAGACGTAGCGCATCAGGCTGCCCAGCTTCAGGTAGCCGGCCGCCAGCTGCAGTACGCCGGTCAGCGCCGAGGCCGCCAGCAGATACTGCAGGCCGTGGTCTTTTACAAGCGTGATCAGCAGCAGCGCCATCGCACCGGTGGCGGACGATATCATTGCCGGACGGCCGCCGAGGAAGGCCATAACCAGGGGAATACAGAACGCAGAGTAGAGCCCGACCTGCGGGTCGACTCCGGCGATGATGGAAAAGGCGATCGCTTCGGGAATAAGCGCGAGCGCGACCACAATACCGGCAAGGACGTCACCACGGACGTTACCCAGCCAGTCCTTACGCGTCGAGGACAGCAGCATAGTCATTTCTCAGTTTTTGATTACGGTCAGCCCGTGAGGGCAAAAATTTTACGTACGAAAAAGCACATCCGCAGACGGGATGTTTTTGAGTGCGCGCCGAAGTTTATTCAGTGCGACAGAGGAGGGGTACGACTCAGGGTGGCGTAAGACGCATGGTGGTGTTTATCACTCCTTCACGGCTGACAGAGCAGCGCGGGTAATCAGAAAGACCGGATGAACAGACGTTCAGTACCGGCCACAAATGCCCGCCGGGCAGATGAACCACGGCAAAAAGCGCTTTTTACTCTACACGAATTGTTAACGGGGTCAACGCGCAGGGCAAAAACGCTGTTCATGGAATGCCGGTCAGGCGCATCCGGACGGAAAGTCCTTCTGCATGCTCAGGCTCGTCCGGCGTTCGCACATACATATGATTAAGTGAATATAAATTTGACGGAGAAAGTTTCACAGGTACACTCAGGTCAGTCACAATAAGGAGTCACCATGCCACCCGTGTCCCCCCTGCAGCTTTTTAAAAGCCTTTCCGACGAAACCCGACTCAGCCTCGTGCTGCTGCTACGCGAAAAAGGGGAGCTCTGCGTCTGTGAACTTACGTCCGTGCTGAAAGAAACTCAGCCCAAAATCTCACGGCATCTGGCTCTGCTGAGAGAAAACGGGCTGCTTACCGACCGGCGGGACGGAAAATGGATCCACTATCGTCTGTCGCCTCATATGCCGGCGTGGGCAGCGGCGGTTATCGAACAGGCTTATCTCTGCCAGCGGGATGATATCCGCCAGCTCAGCCGGCAGGCTGAACGCGATAACGCCACCACCAACGGCAAGCCTGTCTGCATTTAAAAATTTACCGGTATATATCTGGATTATCGAATATATTACGCATCGAAAATTTATCAGTCCGGTTTAACAGGCATTTGTATTCAATAGGAGCGGGTATGTTTCTGGCAGGTGCGATTTTCATCCTGACGCTGGTACTGGTCATCTGGCAGCCGAAGGGGCTGAGCATTGGCTGGAGTGCCGTCATCGGTGCGGCGCTGGCGCTGCTGACCGGCGTGGTGCACATCGGTGATATTCCGGTGGTCTGGCAGATTGTCTGGAACGCCACGGGCACGTTCATTGCGGTCATCATTATCAGCCTGCTGCTCGATGAGTCCGGCTTTTTTGAGTGGGCCGCGCTGCACGTTTCCCGCTGGGGAGGCGGCAGGGGCCGGCTGCTGTTCACGTATATCGTTCTGCTGGGTGCCGCAGTGGCGGCGCTGTTTGCCAATGACGGAGCCGCGCTAATTCTGACGCCGATCGTTATTGCCATGCTGCTGGCGCTGGGATTCACTCCCGGCTCCACGCTGGCGTTTGTGATGGCAGCGGGCTTTATCGCTGACACCTCCAGCCTGCCGCTCATCGTATCGAACCTGGTGAACATCGTAACGGCTGACTTCTTTACGCTGGGCTTCAGCGAGTACGCATCCGTCATGGTGCCGGTGAACATTGCCTCCATTGCGGCCACGCTGGTGATGCTTCATCTCTTTTTCCGCAGGGACATCCCGGTCACCTATGACCTGGCGAAGCTGAAGGCACCGCGGGAAGCCATCCGGGATGCACGAACCTTTAAGGCTGGCTGGGTGGTTTTGGTTCTTCTGCTGGTTGGCTTTTTTGCTCTGGAGCCGCTCGGCGTGCCGGTCAGCCTGGTGGCGGCGGTGGCGGCGTTTATTCTCTGGCTGGTTGCCCGCAAAGGACACGTGATTGACGCCGGCAGGGTGCTGAAAGGCGCGCCCTGGCAGATCGTTATCTTTTCGCTGGGCATGTATCTGGTGGTATACGGACTGCGTAACGCCGGACTGACTGATTACCTTTCCGCCGCCCTGAACCGGTTTGCAGAGCACGGCGTATGGGGCGCAACGCTCGGCACCGGCTTCCTGACGGCGGCACTCTCGTCCGTCATGAACAACATGCCCACCGTGCTGGTTGGCGCGTTGTCGATTGACGGTAGTAGCGCACAGGGCGTGGTGAAGCAGGCGATGATTTACGCCAACGTCATCGGCTGTGACCTCGGCCCGAAAATAACCCCTATCGGCAGCCTCGCAACCCTGCTGTGGCTGCACGTGCTGGCACAGAAAAACATCACCATCAGCTGGGGCTATTACTTCCGCGTGGGCATCGTGATGACCCTGCCGGTGCTTTTTGTCACGCTGGCCGCGCTGGCCCTGCGCCTGTCTGTTTAACTTTAACCCCGGGGCTGCGCCCGTGCAGCCCCTTTACGGAGTACCGCTTATGACTGACATTACCATTTACCACAACCCGGCCTGCGGGACATCCCGCAATACCCTGGCGCTTATCCGTAACAGCGGCGCCGAACCCACGGTTATTCTGTATCTGGAAACGCCGCCGTCACGCGATGAGCTGAAGAAGCTGATTGCGGATATGGGCATCGGCGTGCGCGACCTGCTGCGCAAAAATACCGAACCGTACGAACAGCTCGGCCTGGCAGAAGACCGCTTCAGCAATGACGAACTGCTCGATGCCATGCTGGCTCATCCGATCCTCATTAATCGCCCGGTGGTAGTGACACCGCTCGGCACGAAGCTGTGCCGTCCCTCCGAAGTGGTTCTGGACATACTGCCGGACCCGCAGCAGGGCGCGTTTACCAAAGAGGACGGCGAAGCCGTCATTGATGAGCACGGGAACCGCGTCAGCCACTGATTTTTTACCAGGCTGCGGGCATAACAGTGTGGAAAAAGCCGGCATCTGCCGGCTTTTTTATATGCTGCGCTGGTTGACCCGCTCAGAAAGCTGCGCGGCACTCTCTTTCCTTTCGCTGTAGCGGTCGGTGAGATAATCACTGCGACCGCGCGTCAGCAGGGTGAACTTCATCAGTTCCTCCATGACGTCCACTATGCGGTCATAATACGAAGAAGGCTTCATGCGGCCATCCTCATCAAACTCGGCCCAGGCTTTTGCCACGGATGACTGATTCGGGATGGTGATCATCCGCATCCAGCGTCCAAGAATACGCATCTGATTTACAGCGTTGAACGACTGTGAGCCGCCGCTGACCTGCATGACGGCCAGGGTTTTTCCCTGTGACGGGCGGACCGCGCCTGACGTCAGCGGTATCCAGTCAATCTGGGCCTTCATGATGCCGGTCATGGCCCCGTGACGCTCCGGAGAGCACCAGACCATGCCTTCCGACCAGAGAACCAGCTCCCGCAGCTCAGCCACTTTCGGGTGCGTCTCCGGCGCATCATCGGGCAGTGGCAGGCCGGACGGGTTGAAAATTTTCACCTCCGCGCCCATGGCCGTCAGCAGCCGGGCACCTTCTTCCGTTGTCAGCCGGCTGTAAGAGCGCGCCCGCAGCGAGCCGTAGAGCATCAGGATGCGGGGCGGATGCGTTATCTCTCTGGCCTTCAGCTTATCTTCCGTCAGCGGCGCGTCCAGGAGGGCCGGATCGATATTTTTCAGGGCATCAGTCAGGTTGTTCACAATGGGGTCTCTTCGGGAGTCTTTGCGGGTGACAGACTGCAGCTGCCGCCTGCGCAGCATTCTTCTGTCAGAAAGGCCATCAATTGCTCAAGCTGCGCATAGCAGGGCCTGCAGAACAGGGTACGACTCTGCCGTTCCTGGCTTATGAGTCCAGCGGATATCAGCGCTGAAAGATGATGGCTGAGCGTGGAGGCAGGAATCTCAAGGTGCTTCTGCAGTTCGCCAACCGGCAGGCCTTCATGACCCGCCCTGACCAGCTCCCGGTATATGCTGAGACGTGTCGGGTGGCCCAGTTCTCGAAGTGCGTTTGCAGCAGTGTTTAAATCCATAATACCTCCTTTATCTATATTTCCAGAATAATAGAAATATAGCCTGCGTCAATCGTTTCTGCCGTGAGGGTACCGCTTTCCCAATCATGCTCTGTCCGCCAGGTTATGGGGGGCAGAGCCAGAGCACTACCGAAATCCTTGCGAATACCCGTGCAGGGAATAATTTCCGCCCCCTTTATGGCCGGAAAAAAAACTGATAAACGTCGCCTTTTCAGAAGGTTGCTTTCTTAACGTGGTTTTTCGCATGGTTGGACCTCAGACCCCGCTGCAGAGCCGTTCCTTCCGGTGAATATCCCGTCTCGATGCTGGCGGCATACACGGCCGGAACAGGTGCAAACAAAGTCAGACTAATAAGCCCCGACAGACAACATCTGCGGAGTGTACGGTTAATTTTTTTCACAGTATTTCCTTAACGGGTGTTTTAAGAAACGCCGGGAACGGGGGAAACTGGCTTTTCCCCGTTCCCGGGGTTGGACAACGACGCCATGCGGAGGCGTCAGGATTTTGTGGTATGCCGAAACCAGTAGCAGACGGGTCCGTCGCCGGTATCGTGGACAGAGCCCAGGAACCAGCCATCATCATCATTCGGCGGTTCCGGTATCCAGCCACGGGCATCCGGGGCTTCATCCGTAAATCCGGCAGCAAAGGCTTCAGGCGCTTCATCGCGCATTGTCATCACAAAGCACTGAAGTTTATGAGTTCTGAGCCAGTAGCTTAATTCTGCGGAAGTTTCACAACCACTGCGTGCCAGCACAGGATGTGTCCAGTACCCCTGTTCATCACGTTTCACTTCGGCGGCGATAATCATTTTTCTTTCTCCTTGCGTTCAGTATGCTCTGTCGTTGAATTCATACCGGTTATGGATTTTTCGGCAGCATCGGCTCCGCGGTATTTCAGAAACTCTCTGACCCTTCTTACCAGCCTCTCTGAATCCCGATCGCGTAGTAGTGGAATACCGGCCTGCCTCAGAACCTCTTCCAGCAGAATATCGCGCCGGATACGGTGTTTTTTCTGGTGTGAGGCATCATCCAGTTCAACTGCGCCGATGATAGCGAAGGTATGGATGTCAACGATGACCACATCGCAGTGCCACTGTGATGCCATCCGGAAGAGTTGCCACCAGGTCCGGGATCGTGGCCGGATATGGGGAGAGAGTGTGGCAATATCTGCCACCCGGACCTGAGGACACAACAGCCAGCGCTTTCGGCTGGTATGCCTCAGTAATGCCCGGAAAAAATGTTGTTCCCGTGGCGTCATCAGTGTGTCATTACCCACCCAGACCCGCTGGCGACACAACCGTTGCTCAGCCTCTGAGGGGCGAATACCCAGGGCTTTCAGTGACATCAGAACCGGGGAAGTCTTCGTTACTGCGCGTCCTTTCAGAAGCAGCACCAGAAACCCCAGCAAACTCAGCACAACAACGGTACTGCCCGCCATCATTAATATCTTTGCCATGTATTTTATTCCCTGATGTTCCTTTCTTTCCCGATGCGTTTTCCTGTCGTCGTCCTCATCTTTCTGTCCCTCTTCTGATAAGGCAGAACTCTGCCGGCAGCCTGTCGAGCAACGCGCGGCGAAATACATTCGGCAGTCCTCTCCCGGCTACAACATCAGCGATCAGAACTGATATGACGCTAATCTGCAGGACGAGGCACAGGACAAAACCAATCTGGTGCACCAGTTCCGCAGCAGGCATATTACGAAGAGCATTAATCAGGCGGATGGCATCCTGTGGGGAACCCCAGGCGAGAATACCGATACCGACCAGCATCACCGCCGGCGTATACAACAGCCCCCGGCTGATAACCCGTCCGGTCAGGCCTGTAAGCTCCCACCTTTGCTGGCGAAACACCTCATCATCCCGGAGGATTTCCCATTCCAGCCGGGCCTTTTCATGGCGCGGCACCTCGGCCACCACCTGAATACCGTCGCGAATACTGACCAGCGGTGAGACCTCTGGCTTTCTCATCCGGTCGATGTGACGGGTATATAGGGCAAGGCCTGCCCAGAACGGCGCAACAGACGATAAAAGCAGATAAAACCCATTCCCCCGAAAAACGGAAGGGAACAGGAGCATAAGAACCATCGCTAGCACGATACCGCAGAAATAACAGAACAGCTGCTGCTGTTTGCGCAGAATAAAATATTTAAACATAGTATCATTCCTTTTTATTTGATGATTTACGCACGATATGAAAGCCTGTGCATTTCATATATCGCACGTCGTGATGTAATAAAATATTGAAATCAGTTAAATACTGACAGTGGATGACTTAAATTGAAAATTGAGCACTTATAAGCGTCTCATCACCCCGGGACGTGGCAGTCCCGAAGCAGCCATTCACGGCACCGAATGGCTTGTCATTCTTCGCGTCTGCCCATACCCGGGCAACACACATGCCTCAGCCACAATGCCTTTCACCCTTTACCTCTCTTTCGTTTGAATATATTTGTTCTGACTATATACGACAATAATAAACACAACAGTCCCTTCCGGACAGGAGTAATACCAGAACGGACGTAGTCACGTATAATAACCACACCATACAGGGTAAATATTTTTAAGAAAACGAGGGGTCTGTCAGGCCAGGAATATTCACAACCTGACAGCTTATATTTATTTCATTACAGATCTTTCCAGTCAGGTAATTTATTCACCTTTCGCCGCCACAGATGAAAAAGTGCCATCGTCAGGCCAAATAACACGCCCGCGATAAGACTGACTTCGCAGGCGAACAGGAGAGGCATCCCCTGGGCCCGCCACACCGTCCAGTACATCCACAGCCCATATCCAAGGGAGAAATAGCCTGTCATTACGACAAAAACCTGCCAGAGCGGAGCAAACGGCAGCGGGGGAATGTTTATCCCCAGCCGCCACAACAGTCGTATCAGAAGCGGTGCATAATTGCTTTTCCACATCTTACGGCTGGCCATTATCGCCAGCGCCTTTTGTTTCCGCGCTTCAAAATCCATTTCCTCTCCTCGATTGTATTCAGCCAGCTGACTGGCTCCGCATACGCTCAGTTCGCAGGAGTTCTTTCATCATGCGCTCGCTGGCGTACTGCGCTTCCTCTGCAGCGACGGTCGCGACGGCATTCCCCTGCAGATCATAGCGGGAGGCCCCCACCTTCATCCGGGACAGATAGCCCGCAGACCGGGTCAGACTCTTCAGGCACTTAATCACCTGTTTATGCGACAGCGGCAGGTCACGGTTCACAATGTCGGCAAACAGCTGTTCGCGCATGCCTGTTGCCAGCAGACGGGGGGAGTTCCCGTCGAACAGCTGTGGCCAGAACGCCTTCAGGGTCATGATGGCCTGTTCCGGCGGCAGCAGGCGAAGATAACGCACCTGAGGTGGCGTCTTTACCGCTTTAACCGGCGCCGGCGCCGCGTTACGCGCGGCGGCTTCTGCCGCTTGTTTAACCTTCTCAAGTTTCTCTTTCTTTGCCTTCCAGGCCGGCGGGGACGAAACCACCACGACCTTCTTACGGCGCACCACACCAGGGACAGGTGTCGCCTCCGCGGGTGCCGTACTGTTCTCCGCCGGTTTTCGTTTCAGGCTCAGTACAGGGCGTTTTTCTTCACTCATAAGGGGCCATATCAATAAAAGCTACAGGTCTGAGGTATACGATACGCTAACGGTATCATCGTTTCACCTCACAATGCAGTGGACACAACGATGATATCCCCTTGTCACGTTTACGGGCAATGTGCCCTCCCCCGGACCTGTGTCCGGTTTTTTTTTACATCGAGATGACAATACCCAGTACCGCCAGGTGCACTGCATAGAACATCACAAAGAAATGCCGCGGCCAGAAGCGTTTCACACGTTCTCCGGCAGATGAACACACGATCAGCGTCAGCAGCGCAATCGCCAGCCCGGCCGCCGATTCACTCACGTTATGCATATTCATCAGCAACACCATGAGGGCCCACAGCACCCCGTATCCCAGCCGTTCCGGTGCATGCTGTGCGCGACAAAGTAGCCAGCTGGCGGTGAGCATGCCCACTCCGGCCATGCCGTAGCTGCCGGTTGACAGGGGTATCCAGGCGACCAGCAGTCCGACCGCCGGGAGGGTGTAATACCAGGACGGCTGGCTGACCCACCGCAGGACCTGGCCCGTGACGGCAAAGGCAAACAGAATATTCCCGGTATACCACGGGTACCCGATGAGCATAAACGACACCTGGGCAACCAGCGCCCAGCCCCACAGGCTGTTCAGCTGCGACTGGCGTATTTCCGCGTGCCGGGCCAGATTCATTCCCCATGCCAGACCAAACAGCGGAAAACAGCCCCGTCCCAGAAGCCGCATTATCTCGTTATTGTGTGCCAGCAGTAACCCGGCATGGTCGGTGACCATCAGGACCAGGGCCACCGTTTTAATCATATCCGTCTGACCCGGTGTCCAGGTCAGTAATGCCTGCAGCCAGCGGTCAGCGGCTCTGAAACCGATTGTGTGTGCTGTCATCTCTGTATCCTTCTCTCTTTTTACCGCGCCCCGGCAGGGGGTCCGGTGTTAACCGGAGGCCCTGCCGGGGCAGACAAGCCGCAGGCGCGTCAGTCACCCCCGAGGGTTTTCTCGCGGTTCAGGTCGCGCACCATGTCCCGCTCCACAGCCTGCAGACGCTCACGCTGCAGACTTTCTGAGGCCACCTGCTGAATCGCCGCCTCCTGGCGCCGGAACTGAGGATCATCCGGTAGCGTCGTTTTCTCCGGGCCCGGCCGGTCACGCTCCAGTCCGCGGATGACATCCCCGATAACCTCTTTCACCCGGTCCGCCGGCTCACCGGCTTTACGCGCCTCCCCGGCCACTTCCCGGGCAGTCTGTTCCGCCTGTTTTTCCATTTCCCGGCGCTGCTGCTCTTCTGCCGCCCGCTGCGCCAGTACCTCTGGCGGGAGGATAATGTCAGCCCCGGCCTGCGGTACCGGACCCACCGGCGCCGGATCAGCCCATACCCGCCCGCCGGTGATGGCCCCGGGGTTCCAGGGGCGGTCATCACCGGCCAGCCGCACCACCACCCCGGTATCGGGATTGTCGCGGGCCATTCTGACCCCCTCCCCCATATTCCCGGCCAGCAGGCTTTCACCATTGCGGCTGTTCTGCAGCGCCACGAACCGGGCGGCATCATTGCCCATAATCCGTCCCTCTCCGCCGATGGCCTCCAGCCGTCCGTCCCTGTCGGTCAGCGGGCTGAGCCAGATACCGGCGGCTTTCCCGTTCTTATCGAATGCCGGCAGCGCCACATGCGGCTGAGGGTACTTTTTCCCCGGGGAAATGAATTTTCCCGGTGAATTTCCCTGTGCCAGACCGGACTGCTGCAGGGCTGCCCGGCCAGCGGCGGTTTCATCCAGTGGCCTTGCCCGCCCGAACAGCAGATCGGCGCTTTTCACCGCCCGGTCGTTACGGGGTTCCAGAATATCGTGCGCCGTCGCTTTCTCAGGTGAATGCTTGATGGCCTTTATCCAGCCCTCACGGCTGTCGGTGTAAACCTGCACATGCTGTTTCATGCGGGATAAAGCGACATAGGCAGACTCAAAGCTGGCCATCTGTTCCCGACCACCGGCCACCCCTTCCAGCGCGATGGCATACGGTTCGCTGGCCCCCTGGGCGCCGTGGGCGGTGATGGCGTAGGCGAGGTCGATATGCTGCTGCGCCTGATCCGCCTTCGGGGTCAGCGTGCGGGTGGTTTTGCCATCAGACAGCGTGACACTGTCACCCGAAACAGACTGCACCTCCCAGATACTGTTGGCCACATAGCCGCGCTCCAGGTCACTTTTGCTGAAGCGCATTCGGTCCCCCTGAGACACGGTGATCTTTTCCTGGCGATAAAGCGTCACACCTTCAGCAGAGGCTTCACGGGGAGAGATATATCGCTCCTTTCCTTCACTGTCTGTCAGGGTGATCAGCTGATTATCCTTATCCACTTTGCTGATACGGTGGTATACGTTATCAACCAGCGCCACCGCCTCCTTGTGAGCCGTCCAGGTCGACAGTTTGCGCAGTTCACCGTCACGGATGTTGCTCGTGACCAGCACCGGCAGGGTGATTTCCTCTTTGCCGGTTTCCCCGTTCTCCCGCCGTGCGTCATGGATCAGACTGTTCAGCGCCCGCCGGTCCTTATTCAGATGGGTGATAATCAGCGTCTGCGACTGTGCCTCCGGGGTCCGTCCGGTATAGTCCTTCACCAGCGCCTCGTAGAGCGTCGCGGGCTGACCTGCCGGCAGGGTTTCCCCCTCGCTCAGCGCCTTTTGTATCGCCTTTTCCTGCGCCGGCGTGAATTCCACCACAGAACTGCCCGGCGCCCAGACGCCTTCTTTTCTCGGCACCTGCTCCGGCGTGACCTGCTCGATGGTGGTCAGGGCGCGGTGCACATCCCGCTCAATCAGGCTGTAGACCGCCGGTCGCAGCTCAGGCACCTGGCGCACAATCTCTTTCATGATGGCAACGTCGGCGGCGCTGCGCTGCTGCATGAGCCTGAACGGCTGGCCCGGCGCGATGGGCTGCAGCTGGTCGTTATCCCCACTGGACACCGCCCGTCCACCGCCGGCGACGATGAGGGAGTGGGCTTTTGCCATATCGGCCAGCCCCACCATTGAGCTCTCGTCGAGCAGGAACAGGGTGTTGCTGAAATCGGGTGTCTGGCCATTGCGCTGCAGCAGCTGCGTGTCGTGGAGGAACGACGCCGTCGTGCGCGCATCCACGCCAGCACTCTGCATTTCCCCGACCGCGCGATGCGTCGGCGCCAGACCGATGACGCGCGGACGGGTCTCTTCCGGCAGCAGACTGATGGCACTCATGACTGCCCGGAACTGGGTGGTTTTCCCCACCCCGGCATACCCCTGAACCACCGTGAACCGGTCCGTGCTTTCCAGAATCATCCGGGTCGCCGCCCGCTGTCCGGCGGTCAGGTCCGTCATCAGACTGGCCGGTACGCGATCCATCAGGGGGGCCACCGCGTCTTTACCTTCCAGCACGTGGGTCAGGATGCTTTTTTCGGCGTCCCAGGTCTGACGGGAAATCAGCAGGTCATTGCCGTGGCCGTGCGCCACCGGTACATTCAGCAACTGCCCCGACCTGATTTGTGCCTGAATGGTCGTGTCGATGTCCGCCATCGGAACCTTCCCGCCCCCGGTTTCCAGCGCTGTCGCCAGCAGCTGGGGCCGGGAGAAGGTCAGTTTCTCACTTTCAAGCAGCGGGATGGCCAGGTGAATGGCCTGTTCTGCCGGGGTACGCAGTCCGGCCTTCTGCTGCGCAATGGCCGCATCCAGGTCCGTCTCGCCGGATCGGGTCTTCAGCTGCTCTGAGACCACGCTGAAGGCGGTATGCCGCGACAGCTTCTCCGTCGTGCGAGCCGCATCCTGCGCCGAGTACAGACGGAGATGACTTCCGCTCTGCGCCAGCTGGTTGAGGGTGGCGTTATCCAGCTCACGCTGCGTCACCGACGCAAAGACCGTTGCCGTCTCGCTAACCGACCTGCCGGGACTTTCCACCCAGCCGTGGCCGATTTTAATCCCGTCAAACACGCCCGCGCCCACGGCCAGGGTCTGCGTGGTTTTCTGCCCCGGACGCTGTACCGTCAGTTGCCCGTCCTCCACTTTCATCACCGTGATGCTTTCCCCGCCCTTCAGGCGTGTGTCCGGTATCTTCCCGAGCACCGCCAGACGTTCCCCCTCGGCCACCGGCAGTGTCTCTGCCCGGAACAGCGTCCACTGGCTGTCGACCGCGGAAACCTTCAGATCCAGACGGACCCCGTCCCGGTCTTTCAGGGTCAGCATATTGCTGCTCGCGGTCACCCGGTCAATGACAAAGCGATCGTGCGTCCGGGTCTCCGGATCCCAGCGTTCCATCACCATCCCCTCCCGGTAATAATCCCGCACGCCCCGGCTTTTGCTGTCCAGCCACACCGGCGTCAGGGCTGTAATGGTCGTGTCTTTCTCACCCAGCACCCCCTCATGTCTGAGGGAGTCACGGATAAGGCCGTTGAGTACGCTCTGTTCACGCGCCCCGCTGATTTGGGCCACGCTTTCCTGCCCTTCACGCACGCTGACGGCAAACTCCTGTGCCAGCCGGCTGTAGCGTGCGCCTTTATCCGGTTCACTGATGATGTCGGCGGTGGTCTGATGGCCACCCTGCCAGCGATACGTATTCACGCCGCTGTCCTTCAGCACCGTCAGCGCGCTGCCGGTCCCGCTGCGCTTCCCGCTGTCGGAGAGCAGGACCTGCACGTTATGGCGCATCGCGCCATCGAGCAGGGAAATCGTTTCCTTCAGGCTCAGCTTCTCCGCCTGATCCACGATGAGTGTTCCGCCCGGAATAAACGCCGTTCCGTCCTGCAGGGCGGATTTACCGGTCACCGTCTCCCCGGCCAGACGCACATCCCCGGCGAGAAAATCACGTGAACGGTTATCGGCCGCCAGGATATGGACGTCGCGCCCCTGCTCCCGGGCCATCAGGGTTAACTCGGCCACCCGCTCCCGCTGGCCGGTTGCACCGCCCTGACCGGAAACGATACCCATGACCGGGCGATCCTGCGCCAGCACGCTGACGGCATCGCTGAAAGGGACCTGGCGCACCACAGACGCATCGGGCGTGACGGAGACATGATTCTGGCGCTGCACCTCCTGACTCAGGGCTTTGACGGCGAGTTCATCGAGAACGTGGATATTTGAGGTGAACAGGCCTTTCTCGCGATCGAGAGGGATAAGCTGCTCCCGTTCAATGGCGGCATCGATACCGGCTCTGGCCAGCTCAAACACACCGTCCTTCGCCTCCAGCTGGCCGACCGTGCGTGCCAGCAGGTCGGCATACGTGAACTGCACCTTGCGGTCGCTGAGACCGGCAATCGCTTTCGTCACCACATCCGTGATATCCGGACCGTCAGTGTTCACCGGCGCGGCAGGTGCACGTGCCAGCTCTGCGGCTCGCGCATCGGCGGCCTCACGGTACCCCCGGATGTCAAACCCGGTCTCCTTCAGCGTGTTCATCCACTCCACCATCTTCTCTGCCGGATCGATGGCTTCTTTCGACTTGCGGGTATCGAGCGCGGCCACATCCCGGGACTTCAGGGAGGCATCGGGTCCTGCAGCCTCCCGGAGCTCCTGACTGCGCGTGGAAAACGACTCAACCGGCACGCCCTCCATCTCCCACATGCCATTCTTACCCGCATCCACTGTCTTGTAACCCATAGACTCAACATCGGCCCTGAGAGAGTTCTGGTATATCTTTCCCAAAGCGATGCGGTTGGCCAGTATGTTTTCGGAAAACCCGGTTTTACCGACGGTATCGCTGGCCAGCGTCTGCCATTTATCGCCGTTCTGTGTCGCATTGATAACCACGCTGTGCGTGTGTATCTGTGGGTCCTGAGCGCGCGATGTATCGTGGTTAAAGCGGGCAATAATCAGATTCCCGGTCAGGACCGTTTCAGAAACGCCATCTCTCTTTACCCGTGTGGAGGCAAGGGACTCCACCTGGTTAAGAGCTACTGTCACCGCGCGATTATGAGCATCGATAAGACGCTTATCGCCGCCCAGCATAGCCAGCATCGATACACTTTTCGGTGCCGAGAAGGTCAGGTCGTAACCGGGCCGGTGCTTATTCACGCCATCCTGTATCCGGGTCAGGTCGCTGCCATCAGGTAGTTTTCCCTGCAGAAGCTCCGTGAAGACCTGCTTGTCTACCTTTCCTTCAAGACCAAGCGCTTCCGCGCCTTTACCCTGCCAGCGCTCGTCCATACTCCCGATAACGTAGTAATTATCCTTGTCCGTATAGTAATTACCGGCACTGCCAGCTGATTTAACCTGGCTGAAACTAAGCATCAGAAGTTCCCCCCAATCTCGACATCATCCTGCTCATCGTGGCGGTGGCTGTGGTTGATATTGACTTCCTCACGCCGCTGCATATCCCGCAGTGTCTGCTCATCAGCCCAGGCGTCATACGCCTGCATGTCCTCGATGACGCCGTCCTTGTTCATACCGGCCGGCAGCATGTCCTGCCCCTGCTCTGCGGACTGCTGCGCCAGCTCCTGTTCTGTCCCGCCTGCAGCTGCAGCAGGGGTACCGGCAGAGGATGCTGTTGCGGCAGCAGCGGCCGCTGCGGCTGCTTTTGGTTTGATCAACGGTACGGTCGTGACCCGCAGGACGGGAGGCTCAGCTGTCCTGGCGGAGGGTTCCGCTGCCGGCATCTTCGTTGTCGCCGGCGCTTTTACCGGTGCCGGAGATACTGTCACTTCTGCTGGTGCAGGCTGACTGACCGGCTCAGGCTGTTCACCGGCGTGACTGTTTGTATCAGCGGTCCCGGATGCCGGCGCATCCGGCGTGAAAAGTGCCCTGGCAAGACTGCCTTCAGCTTCCCGCGCTTCAAGCAACGCACTGAGCCGCGCATCCACCCGCGCATCGAGAGTGCGAGGAATAAATCCCTCGGCAATTTTCGGACGCGGCTTGTATTTGAGGGCCAGTTTCACGGCCGGATACGGCCCGGGCAGCGTGACATAGCAGGACAGGTCAGGCAGCGTCTGAATATCGGAGTAACTGACCAGCGTTTCCCGCTCTTTTTCTTTCCCGGTCGATACACCATCACGCACCGGGTCAGCACCGTAGGAGTACTGCTCACTGGCCTTGAGGATTTCCTTCTCACCAATTTCACCGGCAGCAAACTCCGCAATCTCCTTACTCGGGGAGCGGAAGAAGGCCCGGGTGTTCATCACGTCAAAGAGCGTGGCGGCAGGCTTGACGCCATAGATATCTTCCAGCTGGGCATAGGACTGAATACCGAACACATAACAACCACCAAATTTACGCGCCTCCGGGAGGATTTCGACCAGGTCCGGCAGCTTGTGCAGCGTGGGGAGCTCGTCGGCGAAAATCCACACGCGCCGGTTACGGTTCTCCCCCATCGCCAGCAGGCCGCGGATAGCAATTGACAGCCACATCGAGATAACCGGCTTCAGGGAAGCATGGGTGTCAGCGTTGGAGGAGATAAACAGCCAGCCATTGGGTCGGTCCTCACGGACACCGCGCATCCAGTCCCGGATAGTGAACGGCTCGCCGTTCTTCTCAATGCCCTGCAGGTAGCGAATAGCCTTGACGTAGTTGGTCAGCACGGCACGAATGGAGATGGCCGTTTTCTCAATTTTCTCTTCAACCAGGTTCGCTGCCGGCGTGTTCTGCAGATAGGCGCGCAGCTTGTCGATTTTAATGGACAGCATGGTATCGACCAGCTTCTCGTAGCTGCGATCCTTGTCTTCACGCATCAGGTACGCGCCTTCGGCAAAGATAGTGCGACCGGAGCCCTGCCAGAACGGGTCTTCTTTGGTACCCATCGGGATAAGGGTGTTGGAGATGTTGTCGAAGTCCGGCAGCGTCAGGCACTCTTTCCACAAATCCCAGGCCGCGCAGCGCGAATCCAGCGGGTTGAGGATTTTATCCAGTGACGGGTCATAATAGCTTTTGACGAACTCACAGGAGCGATCATAAATGATGGCCATATCGCCACGTGCACGCACGTAGTTCAGTAGCCGGCGGATCACTTCTGATTTACCGGAGCCTACGGTACCGTGGAGGCAGAAGTTCTGGATTTCGGAGTTTTTAAGAATAGGCAGATCGCCAATTTTAATATCGGAGGCCATACCATCACGCTTCATCTGGCGGGCCACTTCTTTGGGCTTATCGGAAAGCTGGCGCCCGCCGGTATTCTCATCCTCACTCTGCTGTTTCCCCTGGCGGCCCAGCACCCAGCTGGCGATGAAGAACGTCACGATACAGATAACAAGAGAAACCACGGCTGCAAAGACGAAACTGGTCCACAGCTGCTCTCCGCACCAGATAGTATATTTATCAGCCAGGATTTGTTCTGAGGTATATTCCAGCGACTGGCCGTAATACTGAATGGTGTATACCGGCTGGGAACGAATAATATCGCGCATCGGACCCAGCGTCGTACACCACCAGTATACGCAGCCGTTCACAAAGGTTTGCCAGCTGAGCCGGTACATCAGCATCAGCCCGCACAGCACCCAGAATAAAATAAACAGCACGTAGAAAATAATATTGGCAATCTGACCAAACATGCGAAAGCGCATATTGGCGATCTGACCGCCCTGCGTCATATCTTTGGCATTGAAACTCATGGCACTAATCCGTCAGTAAAGTATTAGGGTCGGAAGGACAAATTAATCAGCGGAAATACACCGGCACAAAACAGGATTACAGTCATGCCCGGATCCATTGATGGCCAGGCCGGATACTGACTTCTATTAAGAGGTTATGCAGAAGGTATAGCCCTCTGAGCCAGGGCAGTGCCCGCCTTTAATATACGACTTCGCCACCTGCCGTCCGGCCTCATCGACCAGGGCATACAGTGTGGATGGCAATGTTTCAGTCGTGTACTGCAGGCAGACGCAGTAGCATTTCACCGGATGTTTAATCATATCCGGACGTTCAAACCAGCCGGTTGACGGGAAAATCCGTGTGCCGAAGAGCCTGTCAGAAGGAAACTGAGTCTGCACGGACCAGGCAAACACGTCGTCAGCGCTGTCGCGGCGATTGACGCCGGGGATATACAGATTTTCTGCTTCGCGGACAACACGGGAGGCAAGAGAGGACAAGGCGGAGTCATCCGTGCTGGCCGGGCCTTCCACACATATGGAAAGATGGAAGTATTCCGGTTTGCTCTGTACTTCTGGCTTTGCATCGGAAATAACTGACGCCGTGTTTCGCTTACGCTCCACGGAAGACGTCATTATTTTTCGGAAAAAGACACCTGCGATGAAAACAAGCAGAAGAATAACTAACGCGCTGCAGATATACATGATGTGGTCACTGAAGAGAGAACAGACCTCGCGATGTGACAGGGAATCAATTCCCCCCGCTGCAGGATGTGGGTAAATATCGCCAGGCATCAGTTCATGTGTATCAAGAGACCTGACAGGCACAGATATTGTCATAAATAACCTCTGTTCAAATAAAGACGAAAAGACTCCGCCGAAGGCGGCAACGCCTCACAGATGCACAAATAAATTGCGCAACTGTTCACCGTTTAGATGTAGAATTAACTGATTATTTGACGAATGAATTCTGACACGCCGGAAAGGTGATGCCAGTCTGGTCCGGAGTACCCGGGCCGTGGAATAGAACGTTTACAGGATATTAGCGATCGATTTTGCCAGCTGGTCTTCAAGAACAGGCTGGGCTTCAGGGAACTTGAGGTTAACTTTATTCGCGTTAGAGACGACGCGAGTCTGGTATTTATGCTGATTACCCGTTTCAGTACTTGTCTGCACTTTTGCTCCGGATGTTCCCTGACGTAATACGGCCACGTTATCAGTCTGAACCTGTGTTTTGGTTCTTTCCGCGATCTGTACATCGGTGATCATGGTGTAGTTCACATCTTCCACCATCGCGTCAGCCGCCATTACGACCAGACCGGCTGCAAGCCCTACTCCCAGGGTTGCTCCCGCGGAACTGGAGTTGTAAGCGGTAATCCCCGCCCCAAGAGCGGCGCCTGTCACAGCGCCCTCATAACCCCGGCTTAACCAGCCCTGAGACTCACGAAGGGCTTTGTTGAATAAATCGAACTTTTGCTGAGTTGAAGGATCAGATCACGCATCTTCCCGACAACGCAGACCGTTCCGTGGCAAAGCAAAAGTTCAAAATCACCAACTGGCCCACCTACAATAAAGCCCTCATCAACCGTGGCTCCATAACTTTCTGGCTGGATGATGAAGCTATTCAGGCCTGGTATGAGTCAGCAACACCTTCTTCACGAGGCAGACCTCAGCGCTATTCTGACCTTGCCATCACGACTGTGCTGGTCATTAAACGCGTGTTCAGGCTGACCCTGCGGGCTGCGCAGGGTTTTATTGATTCCATTTTTGCCCTGATGAACGTTCCGTTGCGCTGCCCGGATTACACCAGTGTCAGTAAGCGGGCAAAGTCGGTTAATGTCAGTTTCAAAACGTTCACCCGGGGTGAAATCGCGCATCTGGTGATTGATTCCACCGGGCTGAAGGTCTTTGGTGAAGGCGAGTGGAAAGTCAAAAAGCATGGCCAGGAACGCCGCCGTATCTGGCGTAAGCTGCATCTCGCCGTTGACAGTAAAACACATGAAATCATCTGCGCTGACCTGTCGCTGAACAATGTGACGGACTCAGAGGCCTTCCCGGGTCTTATCCGGCAGACTCACAGAAAAATCAGGGCAGCATCGGCAGACGGCGCTTACGACACCCGGCTCTGTCACGATGAACTGCGCCGCAAGAAAATCAGCGCGCTTATCCCGCCCCGAAAAGGCGCGGGTTACTGGCCCGGTGAATATGCAGACCGTAACCGTGCTGTTGCGAATCAGCGGCTGACCGGGAGTAATGCGCGGTGGAAATGGACAACAGACTACAACCGTCGCTCGATAGCGGAAACGGCGATGTACCGGGTAAAACAGCTGTTCGGAGGTTCACTGACGCTGCGTGACTACGATGGTCAGGTTGCGGAGGCTATGGCCCTGGTACGAGCGCTGAACAAAATGACGAAAGCAGGTATGCCTGAAAGCATGCGTATTGCCTGAAAACACAACCCGCTACGGGGGAGACTTACCCGAAATCTGATTTATTCAACAAAGCCCTCACGAAGGTCCATTTTATCGGCCTTGAGCACATTCGCCTGGATCCAGTAGCCCGCCGTATCGGGGTTACTGACGACCTGATATCCCTTTGAAGTGACAGCGCTGGCAATTTTTGCCTGCAGGCCACTCATATCCTTATCGGAGGTATTTTTGATTTGCAGATAAACCGTCTTATTATTTGAAGGTTCCAGCCAGATTGTTTCGCTCATCTGGGTTTTTACCCAGATTTCTCTTTTTAATGGCGGTTCCCATTGCACTACATCCAGATAACACCAGCGCAGAGCTGACGACCATAACAGCCATGACTTTATTAAGCTTCATCCTGAATCCTTGTGACAGAATCAATACGAGTGAATACACATTCTCTTATCATTTCGGAATGCGCATTCACTATATACGAATTTTAAACGAGATATAAAAACTAATTACAGCCTGAGAAACCAATAATAACAAAGGAAACTTTTAGCCTGTTAACAAACTACCATAATTGATAGGTTGCATCTGGATGATTACCCCCCCAACTTTTCTACTCGAAAAGAATTTATTGCAGAGGTGAGTAATGATAGCTGATATCGTCCAAAATCCAGATTCATGACAAAACCAAAAAAAACGGACGTTAAAATAACCATAAATGCAAAAGAGAATGGTGAGTCATAAAACACTCTATTACAAATAGCCAATAACATAATCACCGTCATGTAAACAACAGCATAAATAAAAACTTTCTTAGCAAAAAAACGATATACATCCGATTTTTCTCTAAAATTTTTCGGAACTGACAAAAACAGAGAACGTGAACTGGCAATGCCCAGGAGCATAATGGTACTGACCCCAACAGGAAAAACCAAAACATGAAACATATACTTTCCTGACAAATACACAGTATCCACACTAATTACAGCGCAAAGTATATTCCATGCAACTAACACTACGCCTGGCCAAAGGCACTCCCAAAAAGATGGAATTTCAGCCTTCCCTTGTGAAAGTAGACTTTTCAGTTCCTCCACTTCCTCAATAAGTATTTTGTTCGTAATCATCATTTTTACCTTTTACCATCAAGATAATCCTTTTGAATTTTCGCCGCTTTCGCCTCTAACTCAGCAGGCGAGTCAGCTCCTGGTAAAGTTTTCACCTTACTCTTTCTTTCATTATAATCACCTTTAAACTCATTTGCTTTTGTTTTATGGTCCTTTTCCATTTCAGCATTCTCATTTTTCACCTCTGCGCCTTGCCGTTGTATGTTTTCACGGGTTTCCTGATGCTGTTGTTTATTCTCTGTAATCATCCCATCCACTTTCTGACCCACATTATCCTTAATATCTGCCCGTTGCGTCATCGCATCGATACGGGCGGAATTATGTCTGTAGTCGGCCATTACCGAACCATTGTCTCCACCTCCTGACACCCCTGTCATATTCTGTCCGATGCTTTCACGCCCCTGTTGATATGCAGCATCAACCCTGGGTTCTACCTGCTCTTTGACGAATTCACGCGCCAGGGCTTCACGCTGCGCCGCAATTTCAGGAGAACTGGTATTGGTCAGAATGGCCTCGGCATCCTGTGGAGCACGATGCTGAACAAAGTTCGCAAACTGCTGAGTCAGGTTTTCGTTCATCTGGCCAGTCATGCTCTCTGTGCGTGACGCCATCTCACTGTATTCATGGCTGCGTGTCCGGCTGGTTGTATACTGGTCATAGCTGTTTTTGGCACTGGAGAGTGACGCGGCAAACTGGTCAACACGCGAGCTGGCATTATTATCGGTAATATTGCCCGATGTGGTGGTTTTGCGGCTGGTAAAGTAATCGGATGCTTCCTTAAAGTCTTTCGCTGCCTGACTGCTGGTATCATGCCGGCTGTCATGAGATTCCCGACCGGAAGTTCCAACGTTATCTGTATTACCTGAGCTGTGGGCCCAACCCACACTGCCTTTAAATCCGGCCTCAGCAGATAATCCAGTTCCCCATTTACCTAGCTTACCAAACAGCTGATCCCCTGAACTCCACTTACCTGATCCGAATAAATCAACGCCCTGCGTACTTTTAGCCGAATCATCCATCAACTGCTGGAAAGACTCCTCATTACTGATATTGTTGGCTTTCGCATTAGCAACAACCGCATTCCACATCTTGCTTCTGGCCATCGAATCCTGCGAAGACTCGGTAGTATCGGCCCCAGTCGTTGTTGATGTGCTGTTCCCTTTATTGGTGCCAAATTGCTGCAGACTATTCCAGGCACTTGTCACGCTGCTGTTATAGCCATGCAGCGCGCTTTCGGCCTGGACATCAGCCTCACGGGCCATCTGTTGCTGCGCACTGGCTATCTGACGACCGACGTTGATATCCACCGGCAGTTTTGACATTGCACCACCACTGTCCCAGACCATCGATCCATCCCGCGTCTGCGTGCTCATACCCCCATTCGCCAGCTGCCGCGACATCTGTCCGAAACTGGTTGTACTGTTGGTACCCCAGCTGTAGCCGCTGACGTTCTCCATCTGCATGTTGGCGAAAGAGTAATTCCCGTCCACCACGCCGGAGGCCGCCTGCGATGTTGCACTGAGCCCCGAAGAAGAAAAATGGCTGTAGGCACTGGAGAAAGCGGCCCCCATGCTCTTCACGATCCCCCACGACAAGGGCGGTATCATCACGGCAATATAACCCGCGGTGGTCGCAATATCCGAGTTTTTGAGCTGAACCTGCGACAACTCAGAGAGAACAACCGGCACGCCATTTTGCTTCGCATAGTAGGCCATCGCGCTGTTCAGGATGGCGAACAGTAATGGCCACGTCTGCAGCCAGATAAGCGCAAACACATACCCTTTAAGCACCTGCAGCGTCATCATGTTAAACATGGCGGCCATCACCATGATCGGGAACATCCCAATCATTAAACCCATAATGACGGTCTGCATCAGTGGAAGTGCGCGAAGCGCCTGGTGCCCCATTGTGGCCTGTGCCAGCCGCTGCTTTTCAAGGGATGATGTGTTAGCCATATTGACCAGACTGGCGGTGTCCCCGCTGCGGGCCGCATAACTCTGGATCCCACTGCGCAGGGCGTTCATCGTGACGTTCTGGCGGATAATCTGCCCGGCGCTCTGTCCCGAGCTGTAGAAGTAATTGTAGCTGTCGCCAATCATCTGGCTGAAAAGCAGATCGGGATTAGGTTTGCCGCCAAACAGCTGACGAACATAGTAGTT
Source organism: Klebsiella quasivariicola (assembly GCF_002269255.1). NCBI lineage: Bacteria > Pseudomonadati > Pseudomonadota > Gammaproteobacteria > Enterobacterales > Enterobacteriaceae > Klebsiella > Klebsiella quasivariicola. The sequence continues at coordinate 171,252 of NZ_CP022824.1, forward strand.
CCAGGTTTTCCCGCCTGTCTGAGTATCCAGCGCAAGAGCCGATTTCAGATCCCGTGAGGCCTCTTCGCATGTCTGGAACTGGTTGTTTTTATCAAACACGCCACGCAGTGGGCTTGGGTTTGCAAAAATCAGGGTATACGGATCAGGTGAATTCAGTAATTCTTCAAAAGAGTACTTATGATTGAGGAAAATATCGCCCATCACACAGTTTTGTACGTAATCGGAAAACAGCGTCGTAATCTGAGGATTTTGTGACAAAAAATCCGTACTTTTCGCGACCAGATTACTGCCAAATAACATCCCCGTTTTACTGTACGTGACACTGTCCGGCAGCGCGAAGACCATCTCATAACTCTGGATAAGCGCGTTTCCTACCCGTGTTGTCAGCGACGCCGGAATCGCCAGACCAATAGGCACATTATCGACTTCATAGACCTGCGCAACGTTACTGTAATCGATGATCTGCACAGGGGTACGAATGACAACCAGCATAGAGACCAGGGTGAGGGAAAAGACCCAGCCAATAAGGTCCATTACGTTGTGTTTTTTTACCCAGTTCCCCGCCACAATGAGTACCGAGATGGCGATACACATCTTTTCTATAGTCGACCATGTGCTGGTCCCCATAAACGCCGCAATCGCGTTCAGGTTGCCCCGTAACCAGTCGCCGCCAGCAATGGCATATATCTCAAGCATTACAGATTCCCCCCAAAATGATAGTTATTCTGGTAGCGGGTCATCATGCGGGCAGAGACCTGCTGGCGCATGTAACTCATTTGTCTGTCAACCACAAGCAAGGCGTCCTGCTGAACCTGAACACGGGACTGAAAAGCGGCAATCTGGACACTCGCCTGATTGAGGTTTTCCATGATCATATCCATTGTCGACTGGGGATAATTACCGGTTGAAACCATCGCCCGGGCCTGCTGGATAAGTTCCTGAATGTACTGCAGCAGGATGTCGTAGTCGATATAGTCCGTCAGCTGGTAAATAAGTGAGTTAGACACCCCGAGCATCTGCGGATCGACCAGGTATTTGAATACCGGAATGGTGGTGCTGGAGATAAACCCTTTCTCCTGATCCGTCAGTTTTTCATCAGCCACTGCTTTATTCTGGATACTGCTTAACAAAGCGGAAATCTGGCTTTTTAGCGCTTTATTGGAAGTGATGGTCACGGTCGCATCAGCAACGACCTTAAGACACTTATCCGAATCATTGCAGTGGTAGATTTTAGCCGTGCCGCCCTCCATCATAGCTCTAATCAGATCCTGGTCAGTGGTGCGTGCCGGCAGCGGCGTGATTTCACTGTTCTCCCCGAAAATCAGCGTACCGGTGAGCGTCATGATGAATTCCTTCAGCTCCTTATTGCCGTCGAAGAGCCGGTTCTTCGATAAGGCATTCCACATGATGTTGATGTTTTTCATCACACGTTCTTTGTCTTTATCGCTGGCCTTATCCTGGACGCTGTCCATCTTGCCGCCCACCGTACAACCCTGGCGCGACGCGGCCCAGTCCGAAAAGATATTGCTTTCACCGGCAATGTCCTGGCAGACCTTTTGTTGAGCGACCTGGGTACGAGGAAACAGGCCACCCACAATTCCCTGAGCAGCCTGGCAGGAACTGAGGTTCATGCTGTTCATGTCAGTGGCCATCTTTTGAAGGAAGTCCTTTGCGGTTTTAATCTCCGGTACCGTGGTTTGCAAAGCGAGATCAAAAAAGTACCCCGCGGCGTTGCTCATGATTTGTTTTGCGAACCGCTGCAGCTGCTCGCTGTTGATAAAGGAGAACGCCCCCAGGTACGCATCGATGCCGCCGCAGCCGGCGTTAATATCCGGCAGGGTCATGCTGACCAGCTGGATCGTTTTCACCTGCGTTCTGGCATACAGCGAACCGCCAGAGGCATAACCCGCCGCCTGCCCCTGCCAGACCTGTGGCTGGCTGGTATTGGACGCAAACCCGAGCTTATTGAAGAAGTTATTCATGTCGCCATTCACATCGGCGGCGGCGCTAAATGACAGGCCAAGCGCGGCACCGCAGAAAAGTGACAGAAGTTTAATTCGCATCCTGTCCTCCATTACGCACAGCATTCTTTTTAACTCTGTCATTTCTCAGAATAAAAAGGGTCTTAAGGTGATAACTGAAAAAATTGCGGATCGCTAATGTCACTCCGGCAACAAAGAACCCCACCCCAACAGCGATCAGCGCATAAGGGATGGCGTACATCATAATATTCCACAGGTCTTTTACTCGCAGGTCACCGCTGGCTATCCAGTCATCCACGCAGAGATTAAATAAAATTCTCATTATCCATAACAACAGAGCACCTGCAGTGAGAAACACAATGAATAATTCCAGATAGATTTCCAGACGCCTTTCCCGGTGAATAAATTCCGGCTTCAGTTGTTCTATTTTTTCTGCTGATGTCTGCCCGGGTGCTTTTAAACTGGCTGGAAATAAAAACGCATACAGTCCCGTCGAACGTATATATTTGTTCATGGCTATTTTCCTTAATCACTTGCTAAGACCGGATATAACAGAGACTCAGTGCATCATCTGAAATACCGTATCCACTCTGGCCATAAAGCCCTGCGCATCCGTGGCGCCCTGCAGGATCGGGTACGCTGCCAGCGTGTTTACGTTCACCAGAAACGTGGTCGGGGTGGCCACCGGGATATTCGGGAAAAAGGTCTGCATCACGTCAGGAGGCGCCGGCAGCGCTTCAGGAAACGCATCATCACCCTGTCCGTCAATGGTGTAAGAAAACACGGAGAAGCCATACTGTCCGGCCAACTGTTTCAGCACCGGGTCAAATTTATGACAGTAGGGACAGTGCCCCTGCATGAACAGCACCACTTTCCAGTCGCGCAGGTCCACCTGCTTTCCGTTGCTGAGTCGTAACCAGCGAGGCTGAGATGCCCCGCTCACCGCCTGGGGAGTGTCGCTCTGCGGGGAGGCCGTTTCAGTACCGGAGATACCCCGCGGATCCCAGAGCGACTTCACCTCATCGAGCGTTCCCGCATGTGCCACCCCAGCCAGTGCAAGGGAAAGCGCCAGTGCCGCCAGCGGCGTCTTAGCGAGGTTCATCAGGCTGTTTTTCACAGGCTTTCTCCTCTTTTTCGGCTTCAGCAATCAGGGCGTTTAGAATGCGGTATCCCCCGAACACCACCATACCCAGCCCGAAGATTTCCCCGGCCTGGACGGCCAGCTCAGGCTGTTTTCTGACAAGCCGGGCTATCAGGTGGAAAAACACGCCCACGGCCAGCACCCACATCCCGGTGATATCTAAATCCGGAAAACGAATATTTCGCATGACACACTCCTTAGAAATTCGGTTTAAAGTCGCTGGAGACATAGAGGAACTGTTTCGCCAGGTCGTCCTGACTGATAAAGCCGTAACTGAGAGGCTTCACCTGGCCACTTTTCGGGTTAACCAGCATCATCGCGGGGAAGAACTTCACGCCAAGCTGCTCTGCCTGGCCCTGGTCCGTCCGGCTGTCGGGCAGCATGGGGTTAATCACTCCGTCAACCGACACCGGTATCACGCTCAGGCCATAGGTTTCGCGAAAATTTTTAATCACCTGGACCAGCTGGCCATCGATCGCTTCCCGGCCCCGGTAGAAGAACATCACGCCGTAGTGCTGTGCGAGGGTGGAGATAGCCTGTCGCTGTTCGGCATAGTCGGCAGCGAGCTGGTTTTTTACCGTGCCGTTGTAGTGGCTGTACTGCAGGTTGTAATCGAGTTCGGGGTTTTCCAGCATGGCTTTCTTCGCACTCATCGAGAACAAACCTGCCTGCTGCGTCCAGTAGTTCTGCAGCCGGAAATACTTCACGAAGTTTTCAGACGATGGATACAGAATGGCTTCGTACAACGACCGTTTGGTGGCCGCCTGGAGTGTGGCGAGTTTCTCCAGAATATCCATTTGCGGCGGTGGTGCCGCTGGTACGGCTTTCCTGTCCTCATCACGGGGCTTCAGTTTCTCGTTGTACCACTGCCAGCCCGCGTCTTTGGCGAAAGCCGGCATCAGGGCGCAGCAAAGGCACCCCGCCAGCATGGCGGCATGTATTGTTCGCATGGCAAATACCCTTTTATGAATTAATGCGACTGGCGTGACAGATGCTGATAGACACTGTATTTATCGAGCTGGCGCTGTACCTTTCCTGCATCATCACGGGCTTCAAAGCGATAACCGCTGCAGTACAGAGGCAGATAATTTATCTGAAGGTCCACCCGCTCCCCGTCCCTGATCACCCACGCGGCCTGAGAAACAGTGTCGCACTGGATCCCCCAGGCCCGGTTGGTTGTCATAAATGCGTTAACCTGCCTGTCCCGCCACAGGCTGTACGACATAATGCTGACCAGGAGAAAGACAAACACCCCGACAAACACCATGACCAGCCCGTATGCTTTTTTCTCTTCCATTGACTCTCCTGGTCACATAATAAGGAATAGCGGCATGCTCAGTACTGAAGATATAAAAGCCTGCCGGTCCGCTGGCAGTTTCTGGAAAGCAGGTGAGTACTGAGCGGCCATCTGAACCAGTTCGGACGAGTTAATCAGGAACCTGTCTGTATGCAGAGAGATATCCGCAAGAACAGCCAGCACCATAACATGATGCTCCTGGGGTAAATTCTCTTCATTCAGAATGTCTATAAATTTCTCAATCGTGATATATTGATTCATCTTTGCTTTTCCTTGCATTTATAACTTTCTCCAGGACTGAGAAAAACAAACAACATACAGACATGGCAAACCCAGCCATAAGAATAAAGACCACACTTTCGACATAATCACTTCCCGACGTCCCTTTGACTGCATCCCAGGAGAAATAAATCACCGGAGAAATAATGATTATTGTTAGCGTTAATCTCAGGACAAAATCAATAACAGGCTTTTTGTGAAAACTCATTTTCATGATTATCGGTCTCTTTATTAGGCAGCATGGTTTATTGCGCGGATTGCTGACTCATGATTTCCTTAATTCGTTCTCTGGTCTTATTGGTGAGCACATCGTTTTCCGGTATTTTTTGATTTTTCATCAGGTCGTCCATAAAGTTGGTGAAATCCAGCTTGTTAAAATCAATCCCCTGGAGTTCCGCGACGGTAATGCCCCGACAGTCAGGACTGCTGGCGCCGCCAAAACCGATATGCAGCTGACCGTTTCTTCCCTGCTGCTGAACGATCTGCGCCAGTTTTGAGTCGAACTGGCAATAGCTCCTTTTTTTCTCCAGGCAAATCCCCAGAACCTTTTTAGAGCAGAATTCCCCTATACTGACCGTCAGCTTGTCTTTTTTCGCTTTGGCCAGCGCCTTTTCCTCGCTGCTGCAGCGTGCCAGCCCCACATCCTGGCCCCAGCCGCTGTCTTTGCAGCAGTTACTGAAGCCGGCAGCAAACTTCTTACAGAACTTCGCTTTTCCGGTGAATGCCCGGACATCCACCCCGTTCAGTGCCGCGACGTCCTTCCCCGCGGCAGCCAGTGCCGCCAGCTCAGACACCGCCTGCCCAAAGTCGTTGCTCTTCCCGGACGTGGCTTTGTCACATTCACCATCAAGGCAGAAGACATCACCGCCGCAGATCATTTGCTTGCCACTCGTCCTGGTTTCGCAGGAATACGTTGCATATTCATGCAGGCACGTGCCTTCCTCGCTGGAGAAGGCGCACTGGCGGGATGACAGAGTACAGGCCGTATTTTTCATCAGGCTTTCACAGGAGCCGTTGTCCGCCGGCTGCGTGAGCCAGGTATCCTTATATTTCCAGCAGGCCTCCGTGAACGAGTAATCCCTGCCTCCGAGGGTGATGGTTCGCGTTCCTCCCGGACTGATACATTCCTCGCCCGTTTTTTTCCCTTCATCCTTACTGAACGGACAGTTTTCAACCCAGACGACTTCAGGTGCATAGACGGTTTCGGTTTCTTCCATCACCAGGGTGACCGTGACCTGTACGGGTTTCTGGCTGGCCGATGATACGGTCCGTGATGTTTTGCTTACTGAAAAGTTCTGCCCAGCAGTGACCGCTTTGTCCACACCAAACGACTGATGAATCTTCCCCTTCCCGTCATAGGTATATTTCGTACAATGCGTGTTCTGACCGCCTGAACACATCGATTCTGAACGTGGCCAGCTGATCACATCAATGGGGAACGTTCGTTCAAAGAGGGTCAGGCTTTCACTCACTGCACTCTTGCAGCTATCCCGCACCTTCCCTTCGGAATCGCATTCTTCAATCCAGGGGATCACCAGAGGCTCACCATCCACCGAGGCATTCAGCAGACGACCGTTGGTCGGGATCGTCAGGTTGCCACTCCATTGCCGGGTATTCCGGGCATAATTCAGCGTCACCACCTGCTGATAGGTTCGGTTAACTTTCTGTGTGGTGGCGTTATCCTTCAGGGTCGCTTCCCGTGTGCAAAAATTTTCCACCTGCAGATCACGTTCGCAGGTATGGTTTGTGAACTCACTGCGGTTCACAACCTGGGCGGTACAGGACTGTCCGGTATCGCCGACAATGCTGTCGGCACGGGATTCTGTATCCTTTGCGGCCTGAATAAACGGTGCATCCTGAGATATCTGATCCGGTGGCCGGTTCGTGAACGACTCAGTAATCGCTTTGCCGGTATCTCCCTGGCTGAACTCCAGGGCTGAATCGCTTTTCAGAGAGCTGTCTCCGCTGGCAGTGACGCCGCCATAGTATTTTGCCTGATCAGGGCTGTCGGTATACCCCGGCAGGTTTTGCTCACCACTGAAATTTTTCAGTGAGTTCAGACCATTGCCCTGCACCTGTTTCGCAAAATCCGAACCAGCTTTATAGTCGCTTCCACTGTCAGCACAGGCGGGGGATGCCAGCCAGATAAAGGCGCTCAGGACAAAAAAATGCGCAGTCAGTACGGAAATAACCGTCTTCATTTTTGCCCTCCCTCATCCCTCACCATTTCCGGTAACGCTATGAAGTACGGTCTGTCTTTCATGGCTGGCTCCCGGCGGCATTCGAGGGCGCATCAAGTATTTGCCGGGCCACCTGTGCGCAGTCACCGGTTTGTGCCACTTTCTCCAGCGCCTGTTTGACGTGAATGTTACCGCGTACCACGTCATATCCGGCCTGACACCGTACCACCAGAGACGGCACACTCCGGATGCTGTACTGCGTATATAGTGTCGGGTCGATCTGCACGCCGTCGGTCACGCCATCCTTCACCAGCTGCAGCACCGCGTCAGTGGTGGTCTTCATGTCGTTATTGACGAGCCCACGCAGTGTCGCCGGAATGCCGTACTGCCGGGTTTCGTGCAGCATCCGCTTCAGCCCCTCTTCAGGTATCGAGAAGGAGACAAAGTACAGCGCCCCTTCTGCCGGCTTTTCCTGATTCGCCGCTTTCTGCTGGCTGACCAGATTATCGATAAACTGGCGGTCTGATTTGGGCAGAGGATTACGGTTGATTTGCGCCTCAAGCTCCTGCTGCAGCTGTTTATCCGGATGCTGGCGCAGCTGTTCGCTGAGGTTCTCCTGCTGCTTCAGCCATTCTCTGTCTGTAACAGAGGAGGTTTCAGCCAACACTGCTCGTCCGGTCAGCAAAAGCATGACCATAAACAGATTCATTAATTTCATGAGAGACTCCTGTCAGAGAAAGACACAATTGCGTTTACGCCACATCAGATAGCCATAGTTCTTACGGGTGTTGGGTGGATTTTTACCGGCCTCCCAGCGCATCACGCTGCGCCCCACGGGATGGCACTGGCCGCTGTCCGGGTACATGTTCACCATCTGATAGCGCCAGCGCTCTTTGGGGATGATCGGGGACGGATACTCATAGCAGACCGCCTTGTCCTTCCCGATGCTCTCCATAATTTGTCCCTGCCGGTGAAGCTTGTACGCCATGCGCTCGCTGACAAGTAACGAGGACTGCAGCGGACTGGACTCGTTGCTTACCCAGCCGCTAAACGGGTACATCGAACCCTGAGAGCCGGCACACCAGAACAGAATATCGAGTGGCATATGAAACGCGCTGGCCATAGCGTCAGCCGCGCACGCCCCCTGTGCGATGGGGTTGGCAAACAGGATGGCTTCCGGATTCAGAATGGTGGTGAGGCTGCTGTCCACCCAGGTCGGGTCAATCTCGGACAGATAGGCTATATCCATGTCTCCGCCTTCCAGACAGCCTGCGGAGGTGATGATGTTCAGCCAGTAGGTCAGCGGGTACTTGTACCAGTGAACGTGATAAAAAGCGCCGTTCACCTGCTTATCGTCCTTTCTCGCGGTCCCCATACCGGTCTTGCCGAGATTGATACTGAAGCCCCCCAGATTGACCATACAGCCAGGCGAACGGCTGACGTCCGTCATGGCCATCGGCTCCCAGTACCCGATGGCCAGGCCGGGACGAACAAAAATCGGTGGCGGCGCCGGACACAGCTGCAGGGGACTACCCGGATTGCTGGTATCAGGTAGATCGCCTTTACCAACCTGCACGCTGCCGAGTGATAAAGGAAATATGCAGCGCCAGCACACATCGGTGATCGGGTTAACAAACCGGCCCTCACAGGAGGGGTCTGCGGCGGCGCGGCCACTGAACGTTGAGAACGCGATGCAGATTAAAAAAAATATGGCTTTCATTCGTCAGTTTTCTCCCTGAGAACAAGACGGAGGGCATCGGTTTTATTGCGGACCTTTTCCCGTGTAGAGTCTTCGGCGCCCTCCATCCCGGCCCACACCATCAGGGACAGGCAGTCGAAGAGGTAAAGCTGGCGACGGTATGAATCCCTGTTCGTCTGGCGAACGGCGGACAGTGCATCGAGTTCACAAGTCATTTCATCGATAACCTTTTCACCGTTGTATCTCAGCCAGCGGTACAGCTTCTCGTTATCGGTCCTGAGACGCTCAACCTCTCTCTCCAGCCAGCTTTCTCTTGTACTGAGTTCCCGTATGACATTCTCCTGCTTACGGATGGTGGACCACATTAGCGTCAGCAAGAGCATCGTGAGCAGGATTATTAAGGCCAGTATCATCGGCATCGGTTACCTCTTTTGAATAAAACGCAGCCCCAGATCAGGGGTGCGGGACGGGCGGGAAGGTCTCAATATTCAGCCGTTCACCGGAGGGCGCCGGCGTGATCCGCGCCGGGACCGCCGTCAGGCCAAATCGCTTGCTCAGTACACCGTTCTGGTCGAAATAGATCCGGCTGTCCAGCGCTGCGGAGGTGTCCGGGATACTGCCACGCACCAGGATAATTTTGCTCATCAGGGTTTCCGGCACCTGACGCTTCATCCAGGCCAGCTGGTCGGCATCGTCACCATTGATGAAGTACAGGGTCTGGACAAACGGTACGGTTTTAAGCGGGTTCACCACTTCGCCCTTGCGGGCAAACACCCGCCCCTCATTGTCCTTCAGGTCTTCGGTCAGTCGGATGCTGGGATCAAACCAGCGCTGCTCGTATTTCTCCGCACGCTTAATGCCTTCCACCGGCGCCGGACGCTGACTGTTCTCGATAACCCGCTGCTTAAACGCATCCATCGTCTGGCCCCACTGGCCAGAGGATTGCAGCGACTGCAGACGCTGCGTGATGAGCTGCAGCATGTCCTGCTCCCGGACGGGCCATAAATCCCCCCAGGTACCGAGATCAGCCGCCTGAGTCAGCGGCGATAACAGGCAGGCGGCGAGCAGACAGTCTTTCAGTCGTATCATTACTCTTCTCCTTTCATCCGGCGGGCAATGTCGTGCTGGATGTTGCGGGTCACATCAGGCGCGCCCTGAACCACGGCAGGTGAAACCAGAATGACCACATGATGCTGCTGCTGATACTCCGCCAGACTCTTCTCCAGCGCGTCGTTAAACCGATCAGAGAGCGCTTTGGACTGCGCCTCTGTCAGCTGCTTCTGACTCACACTGTCCATAAAGCTGTCGAGCGTTTTCTTCATATCAAAAGCCACCACCCGCGGCGTGGAGTAGTCCAGAACCACGCGTGAGAGAAACGCGCTGGTTGCCAGGGCGAAAAGCACGAGAGCAACGATGACAGGTATCCGGCGAAAGGTAAGAGAGGTCGTACTGACCGGTTGTTCGGTGTTGTTTTTCATCACTGTTTATCCTCCATGTCATTCACCGGTATTCGGGATTCAAGCTCTGCCATTTCGTCTTTAAAGTTGCGGCACGCCAGTCCGTATACCGCATCGTGGATATCGACCCCCTCCTGCCGGCGCGCTTGCATGTACTCAAAATCCGGGCCTTTGGAGGAGTACATCGCCCGGCTGAGCGGGTCAACGAACAGGCGGTGCCAGGAGCAGTTCGCTTCCACCTGCAGCATAAAAGAGGAGAACCACTGCTCTTTGGCCGAACCGAAGCCGTTAATCATGTCTTTCTCCAGCTTGCTGAACTGATCCGGGTACAGCTGGTTATACTTGGCAAACTCTTTGGCTGACTGCTTCAGAATGGCCTTGTACGACGAGTTCCCCCAGGCAGCGCGTGCAGCGCTCGATGCGGTCGGGGAGTCGAAGTCCACGATATTTTGCGTGATGGTGATGTATGCGCCGGTATGTCGACGCGCGGTACGGTAGCCTTTCTCGATAAACTGCCCCACTTTTTCATTCTTGAAATCAAGGAGCTTCCAGCCCTCATCGATGACGTTCAGTTTTTTCAGGCCACGCGGTGACTGATACATCCTGTTCTCGATGTAAATAATCAATGAGAACATCACCGCGATAAGCAGAGAGGGCCGCGACTCCAGGCCACCGAGCTCCAGTACCACCATCCGGGCGTCATCGTGAAGTGTTGGTTTATCTGAGTTGAAATAGTCCCCGTAGATCCCATTCACCGTGTACTGATCGAGCAGGATTATCATCTCGTCCAGACGGCCCCGGATTGTCGGGGAATCAGCATATTCATCGCTGTCCTTCGCGTCCTGTAAAAACTGAACTACGTCATCAACGCGTGCATGATTACGCTTGCTTAACCAGGCCGCCTGAACTGCCTGCAGAAGCAGACCTTCATGGACTTCATCGAGGTTGCCGTTCGGACTGGCCATCACCGACATCTGATCGCGTATACGTTCTGCTGACATGTCAAAGTGAGCATCATCCAGCACGTTGGCGAACGGGTTAAACTTGAGGGTATCGCCATCGAGGTATACGCCCCCCATGTTTTCACACAGGGACTTATAGCCATCGCCCATGTCGAACACCCAGGCAAACCCGCCGGAGTCGAGCACACTGCGAATGAGGGGCTGAATCAGACCGGTTTTACCCGCCCCGGACGTCCCGCAGACTGCCATGTTGAAATTGGTATTGTTCATTCCCTCGTAGAACAGGTCGATGAACGCCAGCTGATTTCGGTAGGTGGGCGCCAGGAGTCCCGCCGGCGCCAGCGGGCTGTCAGCGACGATCGGCAGGAGGTTAGCCACCTGGAACGTCTCCGCCCGCTTCACCACGCCTGCCGCCTGCAGCTCTTTAAACAGGCCCTCACCACACTTGAACGGCATCATGGCCAGAAAGTTACGCAGGTGATGGTAGCGGGCCGGGATCAGCTGGAAACCGCCTTTACGGTAGCTGTTGAGCACCTGCTGTTCAGCGGCGAGAGAGGCCTCTGTGCTGTCTGCGGTGTACGTGGTGATATTAAAGAAGTAGGACACCAGGGAGGTCTGGTTGGTCGCCAGTCGCTGGCGGATATCGCCCCACTCCTGCATTTCCTTTATCACGTTCGGAAAAAACTTCGCGTAGGAGGTTTTGCTTTTCTTCTCCACGTCCATGAATTTCATGTTGGCTTCATTCTGGGTCTTCACCTGGTCCTCCACCATCAGCGTCAGCGTGATGACAAAGGGGCAGGAGATGGAGAGCTCCGGGTTAAGCAGGTTGGCGTAGTTATCCGCGGAGGTCCAGAGGAAGGCCATTTCCGGATCACTCTCCAGATGGTAGCTCGTCACCCGGGTTACGCACTCTTTCCCGTCGCGCCCCAGGCGGCCAATTTTCAGATGACCGGCGGTGACCTGCATATCAAAGCTGTCATCGACACACTGATAGTTCAGATCCTGATAGGGGTCCAGCTTATACGGTACGCGGTACATCTCGTGCGGGTCCGGGTTTATCAGCTCGCGCATCAGTTCGACCAGCCCGGCAGCATCAAGGATACGCGTCGGAATATAGGCACCGCCCAGTGACGCCCGCAGGATTTTAATCTGGTTCTCCATCTCCACAATTTGCGTGGTGGAGTTTTTCTTCCGGGGCACGCAGCAGGAGATGTACACGCGGTAGTTACGCAGCGTCAGGGGTAAATCCAGTGCAGGAGGCAGGGGGAACTTCGTCTCCGCTGCCCGGAGATAGTAGGCCTGGGTGATGGCGTTAAACTTCTTAGCCTGTTTACCGCTCCAGCGGAATTCACGCAGACCGTAGTCGATATCATTGCCGACCAGTTTGCTGGAGACCAGATGAAAACTGACCGGGACGCCCCGGGGAAGTTTGCTGCGCAGTAAATGCTCCAGTGTGGCGACGATACTTTTATCCGCACCGGGTAAAGGACGCGCCTCAAACATAAAACCGATGGTTTTGTTATTAATAAACAGCCCGGTCGCGGAATCATAATCCTTATAGGGCAAAATACGGCTGAACTGGGGGAAATTCATGCTGCCCAGCGTGTCATTGGCTTTCGCGGATTCGTCGGGCAGCTTCAGTGCTGATACCAGTGAATTCACAGTCTGGGTGACGGCATCGATGATGTTATTACTCATGCAGGCGTTCCTTTAAGAGCATTTCAAAATAACAAGGGTAATAAATGGCAAGAAGAATATTCATATCCGCACTAGAAACTCCTTCTTATAATGGAAAGCACTGGAATAAAAAACAATAAACACATGGAAGCAATAATCTGACCCATAAAGATCGAATCCAACAACACCTCCCCTTGCCACAGACAAATAAGCAGAGTGATAAATAATAAAACCACATGAAAGAAAACAATCAGGAACAGAATGTTCGCTGAGAACTCCCCATCACCAACTTCCACCTCTAAGCAGAAAAAATAAAATACACACAAACTACAGATAATATAGACGCCTTCATGTCGAATACCCTGAAAGAAATCAGGAGAAAACTCTCCTGCCAGTCCATTGTAAGTCAGTCTGGCTCCCAGATAGATGAGCCAGTAGACTGGAGGTATAAACAAAAATCCGTACTTTCGAAGAAACAGCATCATATCCATCCCCTGATTATTTGCTCATAGCGTTCAGTGCGTTAAGTTTTTTTCACGTACTGCTTTAATCTCTTCTTTATACTTGCATTCTGATGCCATCTTTTTTGCGTCACCGAAAGTTAATGGCTCTGACGAAGTGCCTGTGTTAGTTTGAATTGCTAAACGTAACGCCTCACCTGCACAAGGTGTCTAATGAATAATACTTTGCAGTTGTTCTGGAGTAGCGGGCTGCATATCGCTAGAATCTTCAATATACTGCACAAAAAAAATACCCAGTTAACACAATTAAAAGAAGAACTATCAAAAAACCAAATTGCTGGCCAATTTCTTGCTGTCTTTCCATTGTTCCATCCCTACCGGTCAATCCAGTTTGTTAATCAGCATTTCATTTTGAGTTAGCTTTATATAATTCCCACTGATGGATATAGGAATAATACTGCCCACCAGGCACATTAATGATGATGCCATCACAGTCCAGTTTATTAACAGGGCTGGTAAAAGCGCCTGTCGGCATGTTTACCTCAAGTGTCCGGCAGTCATCTTTCCAGTGTCTACCTGCTTCAAGTTCATCCATCGAAAATGAGTGAATGGAGATAACGAACATCCCGGAAAACCCAACCACCGCTATAAGCGCACAGTATATGAATGTATCGCCTCTGTTAACTCGAAGATTGAATTTTTCAGGGATGGCAACCATTGCCAGCGCACCGACCACACCAATAACAAAAAGAATCAGGCATATACCGTTAAGCCATGCAACGTTATGTCCAAGTATATAGTACGCTTTCACTTTCTTATTCCTTATGCTGCATACTTTCAAATAACGTGAGATTGTTAATACTGACCATCGGTCTTACTATTCACCTGCCCCCATCCGATCAAAGTAATAAATCAAGACATAAAACATATAAAAAACCACTGTGGCTGTAAAAAATCCCGTTATTACTGACAGCGTCAAATCAGGAGAGCCGGCCCACATGTTTTTATCCATGAATACCATTAATGAAAATAAAGCACTGAGACCTGTAAGCCCAAACAACATTAAAATACAGGAAAGCGTATCTCTTATAAAAACACCAATAATTACATAGCCGTAACCGCAGATAATGATTGCCATTGCAAAAAAAAGTCGAACAAAACCATCAAAACCTAACTGGTATTCAGCCATTTACCCACCCTCATTCAATGTTTCTATCACGCTGCTCAAAGGCTCGCGGGTTTTAATTTCAATGCACTCTCCTGTATTACTTCCGTAACCTCTGCCCCCACGTGCTTCGAGTACCCGTAGCATTTTTATGCAGACATCTGTATTAGGCATGGGAGTAATATCCCAAATCCCACCGCCACTACTCGGCGTCATCAGCACCAGAAAAATAAAGGCATGCATACTTTATTGCCTCTGTTTATATATTAACGAATGAATATTTCTTTCATTGCCTCTGCGATAGTTGTTTGCCTATCGCCACTTATCGCTCTGTCAGAATCAGACTTGCTTACATTTTCAATAACATCACTACACTGAAGTCGATTTTGCCTGGAGAGAAAAACCCTTTATCATCAACCCGCCCTTTTAAATAACCCTTACATAAAGATACATGAGCGTAATATCTTCGTCTGAACACGCTACCGCCCATCCCTTTCAACGCAGAGGGCACTCGTTATAATTCAGAAATGAAAACTTACTGCAGCGCCAGTAATGGCGCTGTGAATCAATTAAGGCGAGGTTGTCCCCACGCCGATGGTTTTACGACAAAAAGAACCGTTGCCGGCTGGTGATATACATCATCTGAATCCACATACGGCGCTATCCACAATGACGTTGTCTCCTCCCCTTTTCTTAATGGCCGGGGATAATTACCTGGCGGTGTTGACGGTGACGTAAACGTTGACGCCACTACTGGTAAAGACATTTTCACTACCGGCAAAGACTGGAGCCTTTTCCCGGTTTCGAAATATATTGCCTCATTCTTTGCCGTTGGATTATTTAGGTACACTGCACGTGCTCGTTCTCTCTCCGCTGCCACTCTGGCCCGGTTCAGGTTGGGTTGAGGCGGCAACGGGTACGGATTAACTGACGTGGTTCTGAAATTACCCTCAGCCAGTTGTGGCAACCCGGCCGCAGCCGGCTTTGCATCACTGCGTTCCTCCTTCAGCTTCGCTTTTTCATTTGCCTGCTCCATCGTCATACAGGTATCCGACGTCGTGGCATTACATTGAAATTCAGTCTCTGTGCCCGCGCACCCGGTTAAGAGCAAAGCGCTGCCCAGAGGAATTAACAGCATTAATTCCTTCATAATATTTCTCGCTATTTATCGGTTTTTTTTTCAGGTTCATCCTGAGCTGGGTATTTTCCTTAATCGCCCGAACTAGCCATTATTTTCCCCCTGCGGCGCTGCGCCCGGAGAGAACTCACGCGGATCAAGTTTGCCCAGCTTCTTCAGCATCTCGTCAGTATTGAATCCGTTCATACCGCCGCCTGACTGATGATGTGCATCAGCCTGCTGTGCCGGCTCCGCCTCCTGATTCTGAGCCTGCTGTTGCCCGTTCTTTTCCGCTTCCAGTTCTTCAATCGTTTTCAGCTGGAATCCATCCTGGAACACGACGGTCACTTCGTTGCCGGCACCAATCGGAATGACCGGGTGATACTGCTCGGCCCTTTTGATGTAGTACTCGCTCAGCGTCTGCGCAGCTTTAGATGCACCACCGCCGCCCCCCATTTTCAGAACGTCACCGGCGCCAACAGATGCGGTTGCCCCCAGGCCAACAGCCGGCTGTGAAGCCCGTTCCATGCCCTGACCAATCCCGTCAACAAAACCGGCCCCCCATGCCCAGCCGAGGATTTTTCCGTTACGCATCACCACCTCTCCCTTAACCCCGTTTTTCCCCATAAAGGAAACGTGGCCGTTAATGGGCTGATCGATGGTTTTATCACCTTTGATACAGCTGATATTGCGGGTACGGACAATGGCGCGTTCGCTGGAGACATCGCCCCAGGCTTCAAGGCCCACAAAACACCCTGTCAGGTCGTAGGTTTTGCTGTTTGGCATTTCCACGCGACCGGTGATACGCAACTGCATCGGTACAGTTGATTCATTCCCGGTAACAGACGCGTTGGCATCTGCCCCCTCGATAAGCATGCTTTTTGCAAAGCTCCCCGACGGAATGTACGGCAATGACTTCGTTTTTTTTCCTTTGTCGTAACTGAACGTTTTACGCTGTATCTGGTTTGGTACCGGTACAGACTGGTAGCTGACCTGCGGCGGCGGTGTCATACCATTCCCCGGATAGAATGCCGTCGGAGGCGGTACCGCGGCGCCGGTTTGCGGCGGATAACTGGCTGGCTGCGGCTCCCCTTCCGGACCGGGTGGCGGTGACGGAGGAGTCGGCGCGGGCTCGCCACCAGAGACAGCCGGTTTCACGCCCAGCGACTTCAGCTGATTCTGCATGGCTTCATTGTCACTGCTGAGTTTGTCGATACGTATCTGGTCAGCGGTTCGCGCCTTACTCAGTAGTTCCACTTCCCCCTGCAGGGAGTCAAAACGCTTGTTGAGATCAGCGGCAGTCGCCTGCATTTCTGTTGTCGCGTGCTGCTCCACCTTACTGTTGAAGCTGCTGTCGACCACCCCGGTCATATCCGGTGCGGGTTCGCCCTGAGCCGGGGCTTCCTCATCAGAGCTCATGTTCAGATCTGACAGATACAGCCCGCCTCCGACTGCTGCCGCGCCGCCCGCCAGAATGAGTCCCAGCCAGATATATTGCTTACGTTTGATCAGCGTGTTGAAGTTGGCCATCAGCGCTTCACTCCTTCATCTGACGTCGTGACCCAGATCTGCATGCGACCACCGGCAGTCAGCAGGCCCGCCGGGGTACTGAACATGACGGCACGTGTTCCGGGCTGCCAGAAATCGCTTTCACGCACCATACGGGCCGACAGGGAGACATTGTCCAGACTGTAACGGACAACTTTCAGGTGATGACCGACCCAGACCCGATCGGCAGTGGCGCGCAGACCAGCCGGCACCTGCAGCACTTCAGAAGTGACGGGGACAGACTGATACTCATCGGGTACGCTGCCCTGACGCACGGCGCGATTCAGCGAAACCAGTAACGATTCATAGGGGTTCGACTCTTCCCAGGCTTTTGCCGGACCGGGGGTACCCGCCAGCTCGCTGACCAGCTGAATTGTCCGGCCTGAGCCCGCACGGGGCACGGCACGAATGGAGAAGTTCAGCCCGCGTTCGGTTTCCACAATGAAGGTGAATGGTTTTTTACTGACGGTCGCCAGAATGGCACCGCCGCTGTCGGTCTGCTCCTGGTTTGTCAGGCCACCGTCCAGGCTGTTTATCGCCGTGATGCGATCGCCAGGTACTGTGAACAGATTCGGGTCGGTGTTACTCACGGCAATATTTGCCTGACCACCATTGGTCAGGGGGACCACTGTCGGCGCCAGCGTACCGCTGAGGGTCGCGGACATCGCGGGGGCGGCCAACAGCAGACAGCCTGAAATAAATAACGGGTTAATTTTTTTCATTATTTATTTCTCCAAAACGTGCCAGCCAGCTGACACCATCGACACGACTGAACTGAATGACATAGCTTTTAATTTCACTGTAGGGTTTGGAATCCCCAATCCACGTTTTCAGCTCACCCCGGATATCCACGCGGTTCTCTGCCGGCCAGGCACGCATCGACGTCATATAAAAGGTGGAATTAACGTTATTGTCTTTAATGCGTTTCGCATCTTCAGCCAGCTGGACCTTGAGGCTGTTCTGCGAGGCGGGTAATACATACCGGAGTAGCTGCTGATGCTGGGCATCAACCGTTTCCGGCGTGACATTCAGACGCAGGGCAACAAAGGACAGGCCCAGCTGCTCAATATAAGAGGCGTCAGCCTGGTTCTGAGACACCGCAAAGGGTGCACGGAATAACATCGGTGTCACCGCCACTTTCTGTTCCGTCTGCAGACGGTAATTATTTATGCCCTGGATAATATTGGTCGCAAGACTGAGGGTCAGGAGTGTCCCCAGACTGATAAATCCCACAGCGATAACGCGGGTGGTATTTTGTCTGGCACCATGTTCCATATGTTATTTCCCCGTTGATTTATTTAATCCACTGCCGGAAACAGGAGTCCGGAACATCATGAAAGAAACCTTTAAGAAGGGAGGTTGGCAGATACCAGTAAATCAGGTCGCGTAGCCAGGAACTGCCCCGCCCTTTTTTCAGTTTCTTGATACCCCAGAAAACCAGTACCGCTGAAGCTATGCCAAAAATGAACTTGCTGGTCCAGAAACCCCAGCCGAGACAAATCACGGCCGGGATAAGTTCATCGAGATATAAGCCAAACCAGCGGGACTGGTTAGTCAGTGTTTCCGGGAAACGGTATCGCTTTAATTCGTCTCCCGTCATCACGTGCTTCCTGTCAGTAACCGGCGACCGACATACCGATGGTGATAAAGGTGGAAATAATCGCGAAGCCAAACAGGAACTTCACGTTTTTGGTCATCATGTACATGATGCCGCCGGCGACAACTTCTGCCAGAACCACCCATTTGACGACGCTGGACTGCTTACCAAACGTGCCTTTAACGGTCGCATCCCCGGACTTCATCAGGTCGGTTGCCGTGGTGGTGGCCATCGCAGCATCCGGGAAGAACGCCGCCACAGCAGCAACCGGCAGCGCAACTTTAGCGACTTTCAGGGCTTTCTTTTTATTGAAAACGCGGGACATAAAAGACGGTTTGGTTTTTTCAGAGACAGCAGAGCCCTGAACACTTAATACAGCATTCATATTTATTTCCTTTAAAAAGAATGGTTGATATATAAAACAGATTTTTGACTATGATGTTAAATCACTCTTCCTTTTCACCTCCTGGTACGGCTAGTTCCGAGTTATAAAAGTCCGGAAAACGTTCTAGATGATCTTTCAGTCTCAAATAAGCTTCAGCTGTTTTACTTCTTCTGCTTCTGTCTTTTGCTTTGATGAGTCGACGATTAGTTTCTTCATCTAATTTTAAAAGCACATTTTTTCCAGGCGCAGGTCGTGCGTTGCTCCTAATCGCTCTTTCCAATCGACCTCCAAAGTAAGATTACCAACCTTTAATAAATCTTACATTGGAGGATTTAAAAGTAAACAAACTAAGGAGAAATCTTGAGTAAATTATTTTCACAAATCAAAAGTACCGATGGTACTTTTGATTTAACAAAAAATTAACGCCGTCTTTTAATATCGAAACCACATTCGATATAAACTTTCCATAACTTAGAGTATAGATCGATGACATTATGATATAGTCACGATCATCAAAGCTCAGTTCCTTTTTTATTTTACTAACTGTATTTTTTGAGGTTTGCACCCCAACACCTGTAATCTTAGAAATAGATGCATGAGAAAACCCAACCGCATACAGATTAAAGATAGCCCAGTCAGACTTTGCTGAACGCTGAATTCTTTCGATATATCTTTGCATCTTTATAGAAAAGTCATTGTATTCCATTGAAGGATGAGGTATCGGTTCATCTTCATTTATAAAAACCCATTTACTGTATGTATCTTCATTAATCGAGAACGTTTCAATAAAAACAGTCCAAAGTAAACCTGCCAACCAAATATTTTTAACAAGTACAGCAGAACCTTCTGAAAACGATTTCAGTTCTGACTGCATCAGTTCCAGTTTGATCTCCAGGGAGAGATCCAGAAACCAGCTTCCCGGTGCTCTGGGTGTATCAAATGCTCCAGTTCCACCAGATGTTAAGAAAATTTTGTCAAAGGTTGGGCTGGTGTGAATTACTTCGCCCCGGGAATCACGAATAAAAGCAGGGCAAGATGAAATATTAAGCATCTCGCGCATAGAATGAATGGAATCTGTTTGACTGCGCACAGCAATATGACTACGATCCTTCGCACACATAGGCGCCTCCTGGAAAGGACACTATGGATAGTTGACGTTCGGGGGGACAAGCCCCGGACGTCAACGCTTCAACAAATTTTAGTACAACCCTGTAAGTATTCTATATTCCTTATACTTCCATGTCACTTTTTAAAGCTAGATCATTATTCTTTTTTTACTGCTGAATTAATTACAAACCACCATAAACACACACCAGTTCTTACTCTTCTTCCTGCTCGGGGAAGAAGTGAGAAATAACATCTTTTGCATCTTCTCGAATGTTACTCACCATGCTGCGGAACTCGAATCGTTCATCACCTGTAACATGAGGGCTTAGAGAGCCAATAGCCAAAAGTTTGGATACGGTAAACTGAGTCTTCATGACATTCTCAAGCAAAATCTTATTAAACTCAGTTTGGTTAAACCCTGAATCTTTTCTTTCCATTTGAGCCTCATAAACCCTAAGCCCTAATTCAAGGAGCATCGAAGCGACACTTGAAAAACTGACATCCTTTTCCTTTGCCCCTTCAGCCCTTCGCTTTTCCACTATTGCATTAATTTTCTCTGCAACTTCATCACTAGCATAAGCTTGTACCCTGGCCATATCGGTTCCTTTATTAAAAACAGCATCAAACAAGTTATTATGGCGAGAAGATAACGCGAGTTTACCTTCTTTACAACTCTAAACTTAAGTCTAGAGTCTAAGAAAGTTGCATTACGAGTCATATGGCGACTTAAGTCTAGAGTTAAGTCGCTTTAAATATATGATTATAAAAGAGTGAGTCATAAACGAGTCGCTATAGACTTACCGACGACTTACTACTGACTCGCCGGCAACTCACATATATATAAAGAAAAATAACATAATGTAATATAACTACAGTTAAGCCACTGAAGCTAAAGTGAAATCTGCAAAATTTTAATTTTGCGTAGTGTGTGGTGATTTTGTGGTGAGGAGTGCATATATGTTGAGTCTCGGTCTTGGATGGGTTAAGGTTATTCCGGGATTTGGCACGGAGGGGAATTCATGAAGGGAGTAGCGTTTGGTATCATCCTGTCTTTAATACCATTGTCATCAATGGCAGCAGACTGCTTTGATATGGCTGGCAGGGATTACAAAATTGATCCGGATCTCCTGCGTGCTATATCATGGCAAGAATCACGATTTAAAATTGATGCGATTGGGCGTAATCCTGTTACGGGTTATGGATCAGGCTTGATGCAAATTGACTCGCAGCATTTCAACGAACTGTCGCGATATGGAATAAAACCGGATCATCTTCTTAGCGATGCTTGTCTTAACATCTACACCGGAGCCTATTATCTGGCTCAGGCGTTTAAAAAGTGGGGCGTTTCGTGGGATGCAGTCGGGGCATACAATGCAGGCTTCAAAAAGACCCCGCGCCAGGCAGCAAGACGTTACGAGTATGCGAAGAAGATCCATTACTACTACACGGCTATCAAAGCAAGCAAACGAACTTCTTCTAAAGATCAGAAAATCGCCATGAACTAAAAAACCTTCTGATATAAGAAGGCTTGAATTTCTTAAAAATCTACGGCATCTATACCTGGATAATAATCGGCATCACTATCAAAATGAAAAAGCAGATACCCGCCCTCCCGGTGCATTAGTATGAGATTTTTGCGTAAAAATTTTGACACCCCACCTCTTTTTAGCGCCAGAAGATGGCGTTTGAAATCATACATCCTTATAACACAACCATAAGGTGTATCATGTATCCACTCTAAGTAACTATCGCAAGTTAGATAATTGGTTCTTGATGAAAGCACCTGAAGAACTCTGATATCACCTTCTTCCATATGTGAAATACTGATACAGACAGCTTTAAATTCAAACATAAGTATTCCCACCATCAAAACGCCGGACAGCTGCCCGGCGCTTATAATTAGCCTTTAAGAGTGCGGAATTTCTCCGCAATTAACCACAATGCCTTATTGAGTTTAACATCACCATCGATTGCTTTTACTGGCCGGGTTGTTGTTCTTTTCCCTTTTTCAGTTCGGCCAGGCAAACCGCCTTTAATCAGATTTTCCTGGACCCTTTGATATGTAGTCCAGATGTCATCTTTTTTATCTTCATAACGGCGCGGATGAATTATCTGTTCAATACTGACCGGAGATTTATTTTCATCTTCATATCGGTAGGTTAATGCAGCTTGTCCAAACAGACGCTGTTCTTCCTTGGTTAAGGCAATAGACTTCATGACATCAACGCCTTCAGTTATTTTATCGAAAATTCCCAGAACTTCGTAAGCACCTTCGATAACCCTTCCCACAATATCACCTTTATGAGGTACACGAATCTCACCAAACGACGTACCGCACACAAGGCCATTTGTGCATACAAAACGGAACATACCCGGGATCATTTGATAACTGGACGATCCATCATGCGAGTTAAGAAGAATGATTTCGGGTACTTCTGTTCCTTTATTGGCCCCTTCACGGCGAAGTCTTACCATATGCTTAGTATGCCCCCGTTTATCCTCATCCCTTACTCGTGACTGACAGGCAAAAAATGGCTGGAAACCTTCTTCACGTAATTTATCCAGCAGTGTAATGGTTGGAATATAGGTATAGCGATCACTACGTGAATTATGCTTTTCTTCTGAAAACACAGAAGGTACAACCTTGACTAATTCATCGTTAGTCAGTGGGCGTTCCTGACGAATGGAATGAGTAAGTCCAAATCGGGATGCTAAACGCATATTATTCTCCTTCACCTGTTTAATTTTTTAACCATCACCCGTTGAGTTGCCGGGGCCGCGGTTTTGACTTTGTGCGGGGACCTGCTGAACCTGCCCCCTGGATATAACCTTCACCCGTTTGAGAGCCGTTCGCCGCGAGGGCGTAAACGAGCACGGCCCGGTGCAGATGTCCGGGGGTGAGCGGGAAATTTTTTTCGGCCTAATGAAGCTGCAGCGGAATGGCCGGGAAAAATTTATTGCGAAAGGCCCTGCCGTCCCCTGGACAGCAAGACGGGTTGTGCTTGTCTCAGCCCCGGCGAATGGACTCAAACGGGTGATACGGGTACCAGGGGAAAGGAGCAGGCACCCGCCGCAACGACGAAGAGCGCGGGCGCGAAACGGCGTTGCCCCGCAGAGTGCCGGCAGTCCTTCGCCGGCACGGTGAAAGCGGCGCGACCGGGACGGTCGCAGCAAGCACTGCCGTTGACCTTGACGTCAGACATCAGACACTAGCCGTCAGGCCCGAAACCGCTTGCGGGTTCGGCGGAGCTTACCGCGTCTTTTCGCGGTTAGCGGAGTGTGGCTCGACGACCGGACAGCGCAGCTGGCCGGGAGCCGAAGGTGTCCAGTATGGGTGTGCTTTTAAAGCCTTTAAGGGTTAAAAAGAGACATCACAGCAGGGAGGAGAAGAGGAAGCAGACAGACAGCAGGCAGCAAACAGGGAAGACGCGGAAAGGAAATGCGGGCGGCGCGTCAGCGCGGCCCGGTTTTCCCGGCGCCGCAGGCGCGCGGTCTTTCGAGGCGCGGCCAGACGGGGACCGATGCCCCCTTCGCCTGCTCTGTTCCCGAATCAGTCAACAAACATCGAGACCGGGATTTGAAATCGATTTGCCAGCGCCCGCATGTGATCGAGGGTCAGACTGCGTTCACCACTGAGGATCCGGCTGACGAGTGATTTGTTGCCTATCTCGTTTTCAAAATCGGACTGTGAAAAACCGCGTTGCTGCATAAGAACCCGCAGCAACGATACACCGTTTTTACCAGCTTCGATGCGCGTATTAAATTCTTCAAATTCCACCGCGTTATCTTCCCAGGCATCGATGCGGGCAGTCAGCATATCAACCAGCGGGCTGTCCGGATCATGTTCCAGAAGATATTCAACGAGTTTACGTGCCTCTTCGTAATCTTTGCGGGACGAACTGCCACCCAGCAGAGGGACAATACTCGCCAGGTCATTCACCGCTTTATTGGCATCGCTAATCATTCAAACCTGCTGAATTTTAAAGTTAACACCGCAGGCTCTGGCGTACCGAACCAGCGTCTGAATACTCATTCGCGAAGCGTTCTTCTCCATACGTGAGATAGTAGGCGCTTTGATGCCCATACGTTCTGCAACCTGTGCCGACGTCAAACCCGCTTCTTTTCTCCATGTTGCTAAGGTTTCCCGAAGTAGCTCCGAGGCTTCTTCTGCCTCGAATGCCGCGCTGTACTCATGATCGTTCATTGCTTCGGTATGAACCTGGCTAAGGGTTTTATATTTCATTCTGCATTTCCTCCAGTCTGCGAAGTGCCTGATCTATTTCTGCCGGGGGCGTTTTTGGCGATTTTTTGATAAAGATCCGAAGTAGAAAAATACGTTCACCACTCTGATATACCCAGATTCCGCGGGCGATATCTGCCCCCATTGTACGTATTTCGAAAAGGCCGTTTCCAAGCGGCTTGGTATCTGGCTCGCGTAGCTGGCGAGGGTTTGCTTCCAGCTTCATGAGTAGCCTGGCCATTTTTGCACGAATGGCAGCAGGCAGAGCCGTAAACTCTTTTTCAGCCTCATCATGAAAGATGACTGTGAACATGAATGTAATCTCTAGTCCGTATGTGTATACGTTAGCTTAAAAGCTAACTTAGCTCAAGAGCTAAGTTAGCTGACTTCTCACTACCCGATCTTTACAATCTCAATACCCAGCATAAGAGCTATGAATTCCGCTTTGTTCTGAAGCAACCAGGTGCGTGCTTCGGGTGCCTGAGCTTTGCTGATATCGATATCAAACTGATTAAGCGCTGCAGCATCGGCGTGTCCGAGTGTAATACCGCGCCACTGCATCCCCGCATAATAGGCGTTCCCTGCCCCCTGCTGGATTTGTCTTTTCACGTGTTCCATTGCCCAGACCTCATTCCACACCCAGACGGCGGAACATATCGGCGATGATATTCCGGCGCGTATATGAAGCACCTGCGGCTTTCAGATCGGCCAGCACGTTATAGGCGTAACTGGCATCCTTTCCATGAAAAGCGATCACCTTTTCCGCTTTTGGTTCAAAACAGGATGGGGAAGTTTCCCGGGAGAAAACCTCTGATGAGTGTTGATGGCCGTATACTTTCATTTTGCGTTACCTCTGGTCTTTAAGGGAAGGTGCGAACAAGTTCCTGATATGAGATCATCATATTCATCCGGAGCGCATCCCAGAGGGACATCATGAGCCATCAACTCACCTTCGCCGATAGTGAATTCAGCACTAAGCGCCGTCAGACCCGAAAAGAGATTTTCCTCTCCCGCATGGAGCAGATTCTGCCATGGCAGAATATGACCGCTGTCATCGAGCCGTTTTATCCCAAGGCGGGCAATGGCCGACGGCCCTATCCGCTGGAGACCATGCTGCGTATTCACTGCATGCAGCATTGGTACAACCTGAGCGACGGTGCCATGGAAGATGCCCTGTACGAAATCGCCTCCATGCGCCTGTTTGCCCGATTATCCCTGGATAGCGCCCTGCCGGATCGCACCACCATCATGAATTTCCGCCACCTGCTCGAGCAGCATCAACTGGCCCGTCAATTGTTCAAGACCATCAATCGCTGGCTGGCCGAAGCAGGCGTCATGATGACCCAAGGCACTTTGGTGGATGCCACCATCATTGAGGCACCCAGCTCTACCAAGAACAAAGAGCAGCAACGCGATCCGGAGATGCATCAGACCAAGAAAGGCAATCAGTGGCACTTTGGCATGAAGGCCCACATTGGTGTCGATGCCAAGAGTGGCCTGACCCACAGCCTGGTCACCACCGCGGCCAACGAGCATGACCTCAATCAGCTGGGTAATCTGCTTCATGGAGAGGAGCAATTTGTCTCAGCCGATGCCGGCTACCAAGGAGCGCCACAGCGCGAGGAGCTGGCCGAGGTGGATGTGGACTGGCTGATCGCCGAGCGTCCCGGCAAGGTAAAAACCTTGAAGCAGCATCCGCGCAAGAACAAAACGGCCATCAACATCGAATACATGAAAGCCAGCATCCGTGCCAGGGTGGAGCACCCGTTTCGCATCATCAAGCGGCAGTTCGGCTTCGTGAAAGCCAGATACAGGGGGCTGCTGAAAAACGATAACCAACTGGCGATGTTATTCACCCTGGCCAACCTGTTTCGGGTGGACCAAATGATACGTCAGTGGGAGAGATCTCAGTAAAAACCGGAAATAACGCCAGAAATGGTGGAAAAAATAGCCTAAATAGGCTGATTCGATGTGTTTGCGGGAAAAAAATCGGCCCAGATCCGCGAAATTTTAATCAGCGAGTCAGCTTGGGAAGAAATGACCTGCTTATTCGCACCTTCCCTAAATCATATCTTCCCGCTACCGACTGGCGATATTTTTTCTAACCGCATGGTGTGGTTTGAAGACAAACAGATTCTCTCGGAAATTGTGATCATGCGCGGCATCGAGCCGGCGCGCTGGAATACGCCGCTGCCTCTCACGGTCGGTAAAAACGAGACCATCAACGCCACCCATGATGGACGCCACTGGCGACGCTACCCCGAACCACACCGGTTAACCACCCGTGAGGAGCAAGCCTGATGATGTCTATCGCCGATATTCTGCAACTGGTGGTGCTCTGCGCCCTGCTGTTTTTTCCGCTGGGCTACCTGACGCGCCACTATCAGCGCCGGATCCGCACGACGTTAAGACTGATGTTCTTTAAACCCCGTTACGTGAAACCGGCAGGGGTATTACGCCGGGGAACAACGGTTAAGCAAGGCAAAGCGAACAAATGACAAATAAAAAAACGACCGCGGCACCGCTTCCGCTCTGGCAGTACTGGCGCGGCCTTGGCGGCTGGAACTTCTACTTTCTGGTCAAGTTTGCCCTGCTGTGGGCCGGGTATCTCAATTTTCACCCGATGCTTAACCTGGTGTTTCTCGCCTTTCTGCTGGTGCCGATCCCGCGCGAAAAGCTGCACCGCATCCGCCACTGGATCGCCATTCCGCTGGGATTCGCGCTGTTCTGGCACGATACCTGGCTGCCCGGGCCAGAGTCGATTTTTAGCCAGGGATCGCAAATCGCCGGCTTCAGCGCCAGCTATATCTGGGATCTGATTGTCCGCTTTATCAACTGGAGCATGGTCGGCGCCTTCTTTGTTTTACTGGTGCTGTGGCTGTTTATCAGCCAGTGGCTGCGCGTTACCGTGTTTGTCTCCGCGATGGTCGTCTGGCAGGCGGTCAGTCCGCTGCTGCCGGCCTTTACCATTTGGCCTGCCGGTCAGCCCACCACTGCCGCCGCCACCGCGCCGGCCAACGTCGGGACCAACGCCGCCGCTGGCGCCGCGTCCAGCCCGGCCAGCAGCGATATTCCGCCGCAGACCGAACCGCCGACCTCGGCCAACCTCACCAACTGGCTGAACGGTTTCTATGCCGCCGAGCAGAAGCGCAAGACACCGTTCCCGGACCAGCTGCCGGCGGATGCGCAGCCGTTTGACCTGCTGGTGATCAATATCTGCTCGCTCTCCTGGTCGGATATTGAAGCCGCCGGGCTGATGGACCACCCGCTGTGGAAGCATTTCGATATCGTCTTCAAAAACTTTAACTCAGCGACCTCCTACAGCGGACCTGCGGCGGTGCGTCTGCTGCGCGCCAGCTGCGGCCAGCTGTCGCATACCAACCTGTATCAGCCATCCGGCGCCGATTGCTACCTGTTTGAAAACCTGGCGAAACTCGGCTTCAACCAGCAGTTGATGCTCGGCCACAACGGCCTGTTCGGCGACTTCCTGAAAGAGCTGCGTTCGCTGGGCGGCATGCAGAGCCCGCTGATGGACCAGAGCGGTCTGCCGGTCAGCCTGCAGGCATTTGATGGCTCGCCAGTGTATGAGGATCTCGCGGTTCTCAACCGCTGGCTGAAGACCGAAGAGGCCAGCAGCAATCCGCGGAGCGCCACGTTCTATAACACCCTGCCGCTGCATGACGGCAATCACTTCCCGGGACAAAGCAAAACCGCGGACTACAAAGTGCGGGCGCAGAAGCTGTTTGACGACCTGGATAACTTCTTCACCGAACTGGAAAAATCGGGGCGTAAGGTGATGGTGGTGGTGGTGCCGGAACACGGCGGCGCGCTGAAGGGCGATAAGATGCAGGTGTCTGGCCTGCGGGATATCCCGAGCCCGTCGATCACTAACGTCCCGACGGCGGTGAAATTCTTCGGCATGAAGGCGCCGCATGAAGGCGCGCCAATTATCATCGATCAGCCCAGCAGCTACCTGGCGGTGTCGGAGCTGGTGGTGCGCGCCCTCGACGGCAAAATGTTCAGCGAAGACAGCGTCAACTGGCAGCAGTATGTCGCCAACCTGCCGCAGAGCGCGGCGGTGTCCGAAAACGCCAACGCCATCGTTATCCAGTATCAGGGCAAGCCTTATGTCCAGTTGAATGGCGGCAGTTGGGTGCCTTATCCGCAATAAGCGACAAGGCCGCCTATTCTGGCGGCCTTACATCGTGAGACGTTCCTGCTCTTTTCTCTCAGCCCGCAGGATACGGGCTGAGAAACCTGCAAAGCCATCACAGCGCTAGCGCTGATCCTGTTTCGCCAGCCAGACCAGCAGCTTGAGGCTGGCGGAGTAATAATCATCCTTGTCGTCAATCTGCGGCGCTTCCAGCGGTTCGCCAAGCGTTAAATCACGCACCGCCAGCAGGCCGCCGGCCATATTCCACGGGGCGACCTCGTTGGTGCTAACGTTGATCCACGCCGGAGTTTGCAGGCGCGGGTAACTCTGCATCCAGGCTTTCCACGGTGCGAGCAAGGCGCTGTGCGGATCGACCCACGAGATATACAGCGGGATACGGATCGCATCGAAACTCATCCGCGGCGGCCACTCTTTGGCCGGCAGCATCTTGCCATCCGCCCGCAGCGCCACCCAGTCGCTGGGCAGATGCGATTTCCCCCAGCCCATCTGCCCCAGCAGCGCCTGCCCGTCACTCTGCAATGTCCGCCAGGCGGTCAGGTGCGTCCGCTCCGCAAAGGCCCGCCAGGCCGGGAAGATGAAATAGGAGGGGTTAAGGTTCAGGTGGTCGTTGCGGTTAAACCCCTTCACGCCCGGGAGCATCACCTGGCGACCGGCGAAAGTCACCACCGTATATTTCAGCAGGGAGGCGGTGATGGCATCGGAGGCCGTGGCGTAGCGCTTGTCCTGCCACTGCTTTTGCGCGCGCAGCAGCGCCCAGGCGATCAGGGTATCGCCATCGGTGGCGTTGTTTTTATCGGCGATCGGGTCCGGCGCCACCGGGTTATAGCGCCAGTAAAACAGCCCGTTAGACTTGTCGCGCAGGGTGCTGTCTGTCCACTGCCACAGCTTGTCGAACGCCGGGCGATCGTTATTCGCCACCGCCAGGAGCATGGCGAAGCCCTGGCCTTCCGTATGCGACACATTGCCATTGGCGGTATCAATGATACGGCCGTCCGGCATCATAAAACGGGCCTTATAACGCTCCCAGGCCGTATCCGCCCACGCCCGGGGCACCAGCATTACTGCCGTTGTCACTATCACCGCCACTAAAGCACGCAGGGGCATAAATTCACTCATTATGGATGGTAGTAAAGAAACTGAACGTCAGAGACAGAGAACACCCGCTCACGCTGCAATATTACGTGAGCGCTGCCTCCCTGACTCTGCAGCCAGCGAGAATATAACCCCTCGAGTATGGCACAGAACGCGTTGCACCAGCGCACGCGCCCCGCATCATCGCGGCTGACCGGCAACGCCTGATGGCGCAAGCGCAGGCCATCCTCACCGACGTCGATGGTCACCACCCCCCAGTGGAAATGGGTCAGCAGCCGGTTGATATTCGCCTCCAGCTCCCCTACGGTCTCCGACGCCGGCAACGGATGGGTCTCCGCCAACGAGGCGCCCATCTGACGCAGGAAGGGCTGACTTTCCAGCTCGCCGGCATTATTTAACATACCTTCGACCATAATAATCAACAGATCGAACCATCCGGCAGGCGTTTGCTGCTGCTGAAACCAGGTCATCACCACCGGGTTATTGTTCTCCGTCATCATCAATGATCTCCTAACATATAGCGAATATAGAGCCCGGCGGTGCTTTCGTTATAATCCCCGAAGGTGTCATAGCCAATCTGGCCCCCCAGCGTCATCTGTTTGTTGACCTTGTAATCCGCCCCGGCGCGCAGGGTATAGCCGATGCCGCTCTTCGAGGTCGCAGAATAGTAGGCTTCCTTGGCAAACCCATTGCTCACCGCCGTCTCCAGGGTCTGCTGCCACTCCGAATTGGTCGGGAAATAGGCGCTCTTATCCTGGCTGTAAGACTGGTAGCCCACCGAGCCGCCGAGCTTCATGGTCCAGTTATCATATTTTTCCGTCAGACTGACCGGCAGCGACACGCTGACGTAGTTTTGCGGACTAAAGTAGCCCCCCTGGCCATAGGTGAAGTAGCTGAGGTTTTTGGAGTAATCCATATAGCTCATGCTCAACCCGGCCTGCAGCTGGCGGTATTCGTCATGATAGGGCCGCAGATAGACCCCGGCATTGGCGTTGATGCTGGTGTTGCTGGCGACGTTCTGCCCCAGGTAGCTGTAACCGCCGCCGCCAACGTAGAAGCCCGCGTCACCGTCGTCATAACTCAGCTGCAGGGTGCCGCCGTTTTTCGTCACCTGCCCCCAGGTTTTACCGGAATAGGCATCCTTCAGACCGACATACGAAAGCAGGCTGTCGGTGAGCGAGCGGCGTTCGCCGGTGAGGATCAGCGACAGATAGTTGGTCAGCTTGGGCGACCATTTCACCCCGCCGACAACGGTATTCAGATCCTGGCCCAGCGGCGTGCTGCCGATATCGACCCGGTAATCGTCACCGCTTAGCGCCAGCGCCAGTTCGACGCCGTTGGCCTTCTGCGAATCGGTCGAGCCGCTGGTCTGGTCAACGTTCGGCTTACGGCTGGACGAGGAAAGATAGCTGGCCACCTGCCCCGAATCATAGCTCCCGAGCTTCGCCAGGTTTTCCATCCCGCTGCTGGTGGTCGGATTGAAGTCCGCCGCGTTCAGGGTGCCCAGGCCGCTTAACGCCTCTGCCCCCGGATTGCTGGCAAAATAGGCCGTCCGCTCCGCCTCGGTCATCGAGGCGATCGCCGCCTGCTCGCTGGTGGCGGTACTCACCATATTGGAGACCGCGTTGGCCAGCGGGTTGGCGCCGTAGCGGCGCCAGGCGTCGCCGCTGGCGGTCCCGGCGTTTAACGACACCGGGGTGACGGTAAAGTCAAAGCGCGAGTCGCCAAACGGCGAGGAGGACCAGGTCAGCGGCGTTCTGAGCTCCGTCAGCTTGCTGGTGCCCGATTCGCCGTCGCGTCCGCGCACGTCCATTCCCCCCTGCAGCCAGCTGCCGGTTTTCTCCTGCAGCGACTCCATCATGGTGTCCACCTGACGCAGCATCCGCGTCTGGGCGGTGTCCACCGGCAGATCGGTGCGCTGGATCCCCGGCAGTGAGGAGCCGGGCGCGGCGGCCGACTGGGCAACCTGCCACGGCATATACTGCCCGTAGGCGGAGGCCGTCCGCGTCGGCGCCGACGTTTGCGACACGCCGATGAAGGGGTTATCCGCCGCCAGCACCCCGCCGACGGTCGGCGTTTCGCTGCTGTTGGTGCTTTGCATGCCCAGCAGTTTGCCGCGGGCGCTGCGCAGGTAGGTCATCGCCTGCTGATGATGACCCTGGGCCTCCGCCACTCTCGCCAGCAGCAGCAGGCGATCCGGGGAGTTATCCTGACGCAAGCCGCCGGCCAGCTGTTCCGCGCGCTCGTTGTTCCCCGCCGACAGCGCGACGTCGATAGCCCCGGCGCGCGCATCCTGGTTCGGCGTATCGCGCGTCATCAGATAGTCATAGACCACCCCGGCCTCTTTGTTCATTTTGCCGCTCTGGTACAGCCGCGCCATGGCGAACATCAGATCGGTATTCTGCGGATCGCTTTGCATGGCGCGGATCAGCTTGTCATACGCCGCGGCATAATTGCCCTGCTCGCGCAGGCGGTCGGCCTCGTTGATCACATAGCCATTGCGAATGCTCGCCAGCTGCGTCGGCGTACTGCTGGCCTGCAGCTGCGGATTGCTGATCAGGTTCTGCGCCTCGCCGGTCAGCCCGGCCTGGTTCAGGACGGCGATCTGATCGGCGTAATCCCCGGCGTTGCCGGACACCCCGCCGCTGATATTGTTGCGCACCAGCGATACCGCGGTGGTCAGGTCGCCGCTCTCGGCCAGCAGCCGCGCCAGCTTGCCGGCGTCCGCCGGGGCTTTCGGCGGCGTGGAGGCCATCGCCCGCAGGGTATTGCTGGCGGCGATGGTATTGCCCTGCGCCAGGTAGTTTTCGGCGGTCACCAGCTGCAGGTTGTAGTTCACCCGCTGGCGTAAATCGCGCATGTCGCTGGTCTGACTGCCGCCGGGAATGCGCGCCAGCAGCGTCTGCGCCTGTTGCCAGGCGCCGTTTTCGCTGGCGAACAGCGCGGCGGCATACAGCGCGCTGTTGCTGGCGCCGGGGCGATAGGCCGCCGACATCAGCGAAGAGGCCTCGCTGGCGTTACCCGATTTTTGCAGCAGTCGGGCCAGATCGAGACGCAGCCAGGGATCGTCCGGATAGCGGGCAACGCCTTCGCGCAGGGTGGCTATTGCGCCGGCTGGGTTACCGCTGCTGACCTGCGCCTGGGCCTGACGACGCAGGGCGTCGCCTGGCATGCCGGCCACCACCCGCGGCTGCAGTTTTTGCTGTAGGCTCTGCGGCAGCGTCTGCAGCATCGCCTGCGCCTCGGCGGATTTATTCTGCTCGCGCAGCACGTAGTAGAGGTTTTCCCGCGCCGCCGCATTCTGCGGGTCGTCGTTTAACAGTGAGCGCAGCGTTTGCTCGGCCTGGGGTAAATCTTTGTTATGTCGCAGCACATCGGCACGAAACAGCTTCGCCGAGGCGCCCCGCGCCCCGCTCTGCTGCGCAAGCGGCGCGGAGAGCGCCAGCGCCTGGCTGATATTGCCCTGCTTATAGGCCTGCTGAGCCTGCGCCAGCTGGCCGTAGAACAGGGCATCAGCCGCCTGCTGACGGCGGGTCGCCGAGGCGTCGCCGCCGAGGTCCGCCGCCCGGCTCAGATATTGCGATGCGGCCTGGTAGTCGCCGCTGCGCTGCGCGATATAGCCCATGCCCGCCAACGCATCGGCATCCTGCGGGTTGGTCTGCAATACCTCTTCAAACTGCTGCTTCGCGGCAGCGGTATTGCCGCTGTTAAGATTGGCGTAGCCCTGGCCGCGCGCCTGGCCGCTGCGCCGTTCACGAAAGTAGTTCTGAACTTCGCTATCCTGCGGATGACGCTGCATCCAGGTGTCGTAATACTGCTCATCCCCGGCCTGCGGACCCAGCCAGAGCAAGGCCTGACGCAAGCCACTGTCCGCCTCTTTATTGCCGCTGGCCATCGGCTCGAGCAGGGCGATCCCTTCCCGACGGGTATCTTCCCGCCAGGTTAACGCTTTGCCCAACGCTACCCGCGGGGCGTTCTCCTGGGGATGCTGCGCCACGTACTGCCGCAGTTCGCTAATGGCCTGCGGATAGAGCGATTTGTCGCTGGCCATGGTCAGGTAATATTCCGCCGCCAGCCCGGCAGGCGGCGTATTGCCATTGAACATGCTGCGCCAGGTCGCCAGCGCGCCGGGGATATTGCCGCCGCGCGCCTGCTGGCGAGCCAGGCTGAGCTGGCCCTGCGGCACCTGCGACATTTTTTTGGCGTTGTCCAGATCCTGCAGCCCCGGGCTGTCCGGCGCCGCTTTCGCCAGCCGCGCGCGCCACTGCGCCGCCGCCTGCATATCGCCGCCCTGCTGCGACCAGAGCGCCATCAGATACAGCGCCTGGGTGTTGTTGGCATCCACCGAGAGCACCTTCTGCAGGGACTCCATCGCCAGCTCGTCATGGGATTTCTCATGCCAGTAGTTGGCCTGGGCGAACAGCGCCTGCAGCGCCGCATCGTTACCCGCCGCCAGCGCGCCGCCAGAAGCGCCGAGAGCCAGGGCGCCGGTGAGGCAGAATGTGGTGAGCCGCCGGGAGCTTTTCATCGTTATCGTTATCTTTCTTTTCATTGGTTATCCCCCGAACCCAGACGCTTACGGGCGTGACGTTTAAACA
The DNA here is from genome assembly GCF_002269255.1 of Klebsiella quasivariicola. Taxonomy (NCBI): domain Bacteria; kingdom Pseudomonadati; phylum Pseudomonadota; class Gammaproteobacteria; order Enterobacterales; family Enterobacteriaceae; genus Klebsiella; species Klebsiella quasivariicola. Next base: position 205,410 of record NZ_CP022824.1, read on the forward strand.
TCGCGGTCAGCGCCAGTCCCATTATCGAGGTGGCAATCAGCCCCAGCAGAGCGAGGAAACCGGAGTGCTGGCTGGCATACCAGACCGCCATCATGTACCACGGCATCTGACCGCTGGGGAACGGCGTACTCACCTGGAAACTACGCACCCCGTTATCGCTGGTGATCACCGCGGTATCGCCACGGATCCCGGCATTGATGCGCGGTGAGTCCAGATCGTTTTTCAGTCGCGCCAGCTGGTCATCATTGCTGGCCATCGCCACCACCACCAGGCGGGCGGGGTTCCACGGCGAACGATAGCTGATAAACCCGCGCCAGGCGCTGCTGGATGAGAAGTAGCGATCGGCATCGAGGCTGGCGGAGGTCCAGTCGCCGGTGAGTCGGCGCTGCGCTTTTTGCCACAGGTCGGGCTCGCGGACGCTCAGCACATTATCCACCGGGCGGTAGGGTGAGTCGGCCAGCAGGCTCTGGTTGAAGGCCTGCTGATCGAGAGCGGTGACCGCCAGCACATCACGTTCGCGCAGCGACTGCAAATCCCCGCCGCCGGTGGGCATCCCAAGCACGACGCGGTTATTCGCCAGCGCGGTGCCGGTCGCATTCCCGGAGCGCGCCGCCAGATTCAGCAGGGTTGCCACCTGGGTCTCAGACGGTTCCGCCGGCAGCAGGAGCGTCGTTTGCGAATAGTCCGCCAGCCGCGAGAAAGGGAAAGAGGCGCCGACGAAATAGGAGAGGTTTGGCAGCAGCGAGAAGTGTCGCGTTTTGCTCAAATCAATCCATGAGTCGTCAGTGATGCGGCTCTTGATATTGTTATTCAGCAGAACCGAGCACGGAACATCGTCCTTCGGCACCACATTGAAGTACATCGACAGCTGGTTATCGCCATAGATCAGGTAGGGTGCCAGCGGGATGGTAAAGCGCTCCTGGCGCGCATCGCCCCCGAGGTAGCGCCAGACTTTCTCCAGCGGCCCCTGCTTGTTCATCGGCAGGTTGTTGAGGAAGGTGCCGTTGAGCGTGACGCTCAGCAGGGACTTGTCTTCATTGATCCAACTCTCCGACGGGAAGCGGTAGCCAACCTGCAGCGGGATCGTCTCGCCATCCCACAGATAGAGGTCCGGCGCGGCGCGGAAGGCGATACGTAAAGGTTCGTGCCAGACGCCGCTGACGGTCGGGCTTTGATCCTTACGCAGCAGTTCGCTGAGCTTGACCGGACGATCGGTGGGGATCCAGCGCGGCGCATCGTACGCTTTGCCAACCGGGATGGTCTGTGGTTCAACATCCAGCGTCGCGGTTTGCGGCGCGAAGTTGCCGCGGGTCAGGCGCCAGGCGGCCATGCGCAGCGCGGTATCGTTTTTGCCGACAATCAACAGCAGCTTGTAGGCTGGATTGGCGGGGTTGGCGATGATGCGCAGCAGTGGCTTATCGGTTTCCGGCAGCGTCATGCCGCCCACCTGCTCGCCCGGGTGGCCAATCACGATACCGTGGCGTTCCGGCAGGCGGTCGCGCAGCGCGCTGAAGGCGATGCCGCGATAGTCCGCCTGGATACCCAGCCAGGAAGAGACCAGCGCCGCGGCGCTGAAGACGTCGGCCGACGGCTTCGCTCCATAGGAAACGGCGATGTCCGCCGGCGTCATCTGCATGCTGTCGAAGAATGGACGCGGGAAGTGGCTCAGATCGTCGCTGATGTTCAACTGCTGGCTTTCCCAGCTGAAATGCGACGTGGGCAGCACCGTCACCCGCGACGAATCATGAATGTCACGCTGGCACTGCAGGGTATCGCCATCGTTGATCTTCACGCTCAGGTTATTACTGGAAACCATCAGCGCGGGCGGGATATCCAGTTGATAATGGGAGACATCCTCGCCATCGGCGCCCAACGGCAGGGTGCCGAGCGGTTGACCGTTGAGCATCAGCTGCAGGGTGGCGTTGCGGCTCGCCATTTCCGGCGATACGCGAACGGCAAGGCTAAGCTGCGAATGGATCACCACCTGATCGGAAGGCAGGGTAAAGCTGACGCCCCCCTGCCGCTGACCGCCGCTGAGGATAATGCCGTCCGGCATCCCCATCTGCGCCAGATTCAGATCGCCTCCCCAGACCGGAGCGACAGGAATGACCTCCGGCGCGGCCGACCCGCTCACCGGCGGGGGCAAGTCCGGCATATCCGGCGCAGGGGCCGTCGCCGCCGCATCGCCGGCGGTGGCGGGGGCTGTCGGGGAGGCGCTCTCCTCCGGCGAGGCGGCCGGGGGTTCGTCGCCTGGCTCGCTGTCCGCCGCGCCATTGAGCTGCGGAAAGCTCAGCGGCGCGGCGGCGCCGGAGCCCGGTTCTTCACTGTGCAGCGCAGGCGCAGAGAGCATCCCTGCCAGCAGCGCCAGCGTCGTTAATCGCTTCATAACGTGCCATCCTCCTGCGCCGTTTTCGCCACTGTTGCCCGATTGCGCTGGCTGCGACGGGTTTTCCACGTCAGCCAGAACAGTTCGAACACGCAGCGTAAAATGGTGAAGAAGGAGCGGAACGGGTTATCCTGCGGGCGCGGCGGATTAATCCACGCATCCGCGCGGGCCAGCACCACGCGCACCAGCTCACGGCGGCGCGAAAGCGGAATATCTTCATCAAACTTGAGGCGCAGGAAGCGCTCGTCAGAGGTGACCAACTGGGCCGGGATGGAGATAGCCCCGGACTGCAGGATCAGCTCAACCTCTTCGATATCATCCTCCAGATGGCGCTTATCCGGCGCCACTACGCGGCAACCGCCCATCGACAGATCCTCGGTGTGGCTGCGGGACACAATGCCGCTGGCGTAATGGATCACTACCGGGATATCGACATCGATACGAATGGTTTTCCGCACCTGCCGCGTTTCACGCGCGACGGCAATCGCCGCCAGCAGGAAGATCAGGCTGTAGATACCCCACCCGACGTTCAGAGCGATAACGTTGGGGTCCGAGCCAAAGTAGTCATGGCCAATCGCCCGGACGATGCCGACGATCACCCCCAGCGCCAGCAGACAGGCCACCACCAGGTGCGGACGCACCACGGTGAAATCGAAGTAGCCGACGTCCAGCAGGCCGCCCTTATCGGTGACGTTGAATTTGCCGCGTTTGGGGAAAATCATCGTCACCAGGGTCGGCAGCACCAGGTGGAAAGCCAGCACAATGTCGTAGATTTCCCCCCAGAAGCTGTAGCGATAGCGGCCGTTCATTCGCGAACCGACGTAGATGGCGAGAAACAGGTGCGGCAGCGCATAGGAGACGATCAGGCTCGCTGACGAGTAAATGATATTGAGGTTAAACAGCAGATAAGCCAGCGGGGCGGTGACAAACACTACCCTCGGGAGCGCAAACTGGTAGTAGAGCATGGCGCTGAGGTAGCACAAGCGCTGCTGGAAGGTCAGCCCGCGGCCAAACAGCGGGTTATCGACGCGAAAAATCTGCGTCATCCCGCGCGCCCAGCGGGTACGCTGGATAACGTGCACCACCAGGCGCTCGGTGGCGAGACCAGCCGCCAGCGGGATATCGAGAAAGGCCGACTTCCAACCAAGGCGCTGGAACTTGAGCGCCGTATGGGCATCTTCGGTCACCGTTTCCACGGCGAAACCGCCGATCTGCGCCAGCGCCTCGCGGCGGATCACCGCGCAGGAGCCGCAGAAAAAGGTGGCGTTCCAGTTATCGTTGCCCTGCTGAATCGGGCCATAGAACAGCATCCCTTCGTTCGGGATGTTGCGTCCGACGGAGAGGTTGCGCTCGAACGGATCCGGGGAATAGAAGTAGTGCGGCGTCTGCACCAGAGCCAGCATCGGATCTTTCAGGAAGCCGCCGACAGTGGCCTGCAGAAACACGCGCGTGGCAACGTGGTCGCAGTCGAAAACACAGATAAGCTCCCCCTGGGTCAGGGTTAGGGCGTGGTTGAGGTTTCCCGCTTTAGCGTGTTTGTTATCGTTGCGGGTGATATAACCCACCCCGACGTCGGCGGCGAAGACGGCAAACTCGCTGCGCTTACCATCATCCAGAAGATAGATTTTCATTTTATCTTTTGGATAATCAATACATTGTGCCGCGAGGACGGTGTCACGCACCACCTCAAGCGGTTCGTTATAGCTCGGAATATAGATATCCACCGTCGGCCACTTGCTCATATCATCCGGCAGCGGAACAATACCGCGCTTCAGCGGCCACACGGTCTGCAGATAGTTAAGCAGCAGCATCACCCAGATATAGACTTCCGCCAGAAAGAGCCCCATGCCGAGGATAGTTTCAATAGCTGAGTTGAAGTGCAGGGTCTGCGTGAGGCGAAAATACATGTAACGGGTAGACATCAGCAGCGACGTGACGACCATAATGACCGATACGCTGCGGCGCTTGCTGAACCCCATCAGAAAGAGAATACCGATGCTCAGCAGACCAAAAATATACTGCTTCTGGCTGTCCATCGGCGTGATCACCACCAGCACGGCGACGGGTGACAGCACCAGCGCCAGCAACCAAAAAAGAGATTTTTTCATTCAGCAGCCCTGCAATAAGTTAAAGCCCTGACATGCGTGGCTGGCTGTGCACCGTGCCATCGCCAATATGGATACCCAACAGCGAAGATATTTTTTTAGCAATAATTTCAATATCGAAGGCCGCTGCCGAGGAAGCGTTAAAGTCCAGAATCGACTTCTGCGACGCATTGGCCTCCACCACGCTTTCATCACGATGGACGATGCCAAGCAGTCGCTCGCCCAGCTTCTCTTCCATCAGGCTGGTGACGTCCCGGCTGACCTGGCGACGGCTATCGCTTTGGTTAATGACGAAATAGTGCCCATGCTTGTGATTCAGCGCCGCGCCGGTCAGGCGCTGTTTTTCCACGTGCGCCAGGGTCGACATCGAGGCAGTATCAGCCAGCAGCGGGATCAGATGCAGGTCCGCCAGCCCCGTCAGCGCCTTTAGCGCCGGCGAAGGCCCTGGCGGCATATCAGCGATGGTGATAAGTCCGGGATAATTCAGCAGTGCGGACAGTCCGCGCTGGAGAAAATGGTCGTTGTGGGTCAGCTGCTCATCAAACGCCTGACGCTGCGCTTCGCTCACTTCGCCATACGGCAGGACGAAAATGTTGCTGCCGGCGCTCAGCACGCACTGGCTCCAGTCGTGCAGCTCCAGCGCCTTCGCCACATAGCCGCGCTCATCGTTCAGCGGCACGCCAAAATGCAAACGCAGCGCGTTCTGGACATCAAAATCCAGCGCCAGCACTTTGCTGCCGGTCCGCGCCAGCGAATAGGCTAAATTGGCCGCCAGGGTCGTTTTCCCTACGCCACCTTTCGGTGAACAGACGCAAATCAACGGCATGTTGCGATCCTTTCCAGAAGTGATTTCAAAGGCTGGTCTTTATTTTTCGTCACCGGCTCTGCGCTTTTCGCCGCGAACAGGTGGGCATAGTTCTCGGCGGCGGGCGCGGGTCGGGGGGCTATTCTCGGCGGCGCCATTGCCGGTTCAGGCGCCGGGATTGAAGGCGCAGGGGTCACCGCAGGCTCCTGCCTGACTGGCTCCGGCGCGGCGGTGGCGGTCTCCACGGCCGGCTGCGGGGCCGCTGGCGCGGCCGGAGCGGCAGGCACAACGGAAGCGGAGGCTGGCGCCGCCGCTACGGCCGCTTCTATCTGGTGGAACAGATCCGCGGGCACTGACTGCGGCAGGGGCGCGGAAACCGAGCCTCCCAGCGCCAGGGAAGAGGGTTTCTCTGCGCCGGGATTTAGCTGATTGAGGATCGCCCAGTCGCCATGCTCGCGCGTGGCGGCTTGCGATGAAAGATCCTGAAATTTGAGGTTTTGCGTCCGCGTTTTTTCCTGAAAGCGCTGCAGATCATCATAATGGTTCATTGATAACCTCATGATTTTAAAAATTTCATATTAAGTTTGTTGTTATTTTCTAAGTATATTTAAAATATCGTTGCGTCTCTGGTATGGCAGAAAACGCGCCGTTGGAGACGTACCAATACATACGGTTGACAGGGTTATAATAGTTTAGAATTTGATTTCCGGTGTGATTCCACGGCAGAAGTATCGCTACACTAACATTTTCTTTTCAGAAGGATAGCCCCATTTTTTAGGTATGCGTCCATCCTTAAACCACGCTTCCACCGCGCTTCCCGTCCGTTTTTATATAAATGTATTAGGGAAGGTGCGAACAAGTTCCTGATATGAGATCATCATATTCATCCGGAGCGCATCCCAGAGGGACATCATGAGCCATCAACTCACCTTCGCCGATAGTGAATTCAGCACTAAGCGCCGTCAGACCCGAAAAGAGATTTTCCTCTCCCGCATGGAGCAGATTCTGCCGGTAATGACTCCAATTTACTGATAGTGTTTTATGTTCAGATAGTGCCCGATGACTTTGTCATGCAGCTCCACCGATTTTGAGAACGACAGGGACTTCCTGCCCAGCCTTGCCAGATGCTGTCTCAGATTCAGGTTGTGTCGCTCAATTCGCTGCGTGTAACGCTTACTGATGACGTGCAGTTTTCCCTTCAGACGTGACTCATACATCGGCCAGCCGTCCGTCATCCATACCACCACGTCAAAAACTGACAGCAGGCTCAGAAGACGCTCCAGTGTGGCCATAGTGCGTTCACCGAAAACGTGGGCTACCACCGCCCTGCGTATCCTGTCATACGCGTAAAACAGCCAGCGCTGACGTGATTTTGCACCGACGTAGCCCCATTGCTCGTCCATCTCCGCACAGACAATGACATCACTGCCCGGCTGTATCCGGGAGGTTACTGACTGCGGCCTGAGTTTTTTAAATGGCGCAAAATGGTGTTGAGGCCCACGCCCATTAGTCGTGCGGTGGCACGGCAACCGACGCCGTTCATAGCCATATCAATGATTTTCTGGTGTGTACCGGGCTGAGAAGCGGCATAAGTGAAGGTGAGCTGCCATGTTTTACGGCAGTGAGAGCAGAGATAACGTTGATGCCCGGCAGTACTTTTGCCATTACGCATCACGCCTTCAGTAGCGGAACAGGAGGGACAGCAGACGGAGACTGAAGCCACGGGAGCACCTTAAAAACACCATTATACACTAAATCAGCAAGTTGGTAGCATCACCGATTCTGCCATGGCAGAATATGACCGCTGTCATCGAGCCGTTTTATCCCAAGGCGGGCAATGGCCGACGGCCCTATCCGCTGGAGACCATGCTGCGTATTCACTGCATGCAGCATTGGTACAACCTGAGCGACGGTGCCATGGAAGATGCCCTGTACGAAATCGCCTCCATGCGCCTGTTTGCCCGATTATCCCTGGATAGCGCCCTGCCGGATCGCACCACCATCATGAATTTCCGCCACCTGCTCGAGCAGCATCAACTGGCCCGTCAATTGTTCAAGACCATCAATCGCTGGCTGGCCGAAGCAGGCGTCATGATGACCCAAGGCACTTTGGTGGATGCCACCATCATTGAGGCACCCAGCTCTACCAAGAACAAAGAGCAGCAACGCGATCCGGAGATGCATCAGACCAAGAAAGGCAATCAGTGGCACTTTGGCATGAAGGCCCACATTGGTGTCGATGCCAAGAGTGGCCTGACCCACAGCCTGGTCACCACCGCGGCCAACGAGCATGACCTCAATCAGCTGGGTAATCTGCTTCATGGAGAGGAGCAATTTGTCTCAGCCGATGCCGGCTACCAAGGAGCGCCACAGCGCGAGGAGCTGGCCGAGGTGGATGTGGACTGGCTGATCGCCGAGCGTCCCGGCAAGGTAAAAACCTTGAAGCAGCATCCGCGCAAGAACAAAACGGCCATCAACATCGAATACATGAAAGCCAGCATCCGTGCCAGGGTGGAGCACCCGTTTCGCATCATCAAGCGGCAGTTCGGCTTCGTGAAAGCCAGATACAGGGGGCTGCTGAAAAACGATAACCAACTGGCGATGTTATTCACCCTGGCCAACCTGTTTCGGGTGGACCAAATGATACGTCAGTGGGAGAGATCTCAGTAAAAACCGGAAATAACGCCAGAAATGGTGGAAAAAATAGCCTAAATAGGCTGATTCGATGTGTTTGCGGGAAAAAAATCGGCCCAGATCCGCGAAATTTTAATCAGCGAGTCAGCTTGGGAAGAAATGACCTGCTTATTCGCACCTTCCCTAACCAGTCAGGCGGATCACGCCATGTGATGACCGCAGCTATTAGTGTGCAGATGATTTGGCCTGCATAATAACCAGGGGAACCATACCATTCCGGAGCAACATGCTTCACGATCAACCAGAACAGCACGTTCATTAAGATAACGAGCAACCAGTACCTCATAGTTCTGCTTTCCTTGTATTTGGCCATCTGAGTTGTCAGACAGCATTGTACTTATTCATCGGGCGGACTTGCCATTGAAATACTCCGGACGCGCAGCCAGTTCACGCTCGATTAACTCGTCGGCAAACAAAGGGGCAACACGATGAATACGAGCCTGCATGTTGCGCCTTCTCACCGCAGCTTTCCGTTCATCGCTCCAGCGTTGGATCTGTTTCTGGCCGAGAAAATCCACGCATACAGCGTAACCTGAGCCAGCCACCCAGCGTGACATCACCTCTTCAGGTGCCGCCTGCCCTGCCTCCACGACAACGGAAATCAGTTCCCGTGGACCCGGGCAGGGCCTGTGCGGCAGTTTCCAGCGCAGAGAATAGCGCCACTTCATACACCACTCCGATCAGCCAGCTTATTTGGCACCTGCCAGCGTTCAGCAACACGAATATGTTCAGGTGTTTCCCGGACAATTAACGGAATTTCGTACATCACTGCATACAGCGGCTCACCGCTGATGCGAAGCCAGTCCAGTTCCTTCAGCGATGTGAATCGCGACTGCCAGCGCCAGAACGGTGCTGCAAGCTCTGCCGCGTCAAACTCGTCGCTCCACCGGGTGTACCAGGTGCAGACGGTTTCCGGTGACTGAAAATTCAGTTCTGTGACAGCCTGTCCCAGCAGGTTCTGACGCAGTAACCAGGACTGCTCGACCTGACGGGCTTCACGGCGCATTTTTCGGGTGAAGGCAAAGTCCTGACGTTTTAGCCTGCGTACTGTTCGGGTATGAAGGACTTCCGGAAAAAGTTCAGCCTGCACATCCATTGTCAGCGGCAGCGGACAGTATTCCCCGTGGCTGGAGATAAGCATATCCAGCGCCTCTTCCACCTGTTTCAGGCTGGAAAGGCGGTCTTTTGGATCACGGTGAAGGCCAGGAATACGGCGGGCAACGTCACTGTTAATCCGGCTACAGCCTGTCAGCAGGCGCAGGAATGTCCGGACGTGTGGCATCGATGGCAGACGTGCGCCGCGCTGGCGAGCCTCTTCCACCGTCATGATGGCCTGCAGCGCGGCCTGACGGGCTGGTTTAAGGGATACAAGAGCACTGGATGACGGGATCATTGTGCGCCCTCCTGTGACAGCGTGCTGATGATGCTGGCAAACGAGTAGCCACCGGCGTCAAGACACTCGATGAGATCCAGAGTATGGGTGATGAGTTCAGGGTTGAATGCATCCATCACGCGAACGACAGAGAACGGCTGACCGTCACGGGTAACAAAGACCACTATCCAGCGAGGATTCAGCTCCCCCGGACTGCATACCGCCACATCAAAGTGACCATGAGAGGGGGTAAAACGGATCTGGACAGGAAAGAAGCCGCCAAATTCGCACCGGTATTCGGCATTCACGGACCAGCCGGACGGTGAGGTCAGATCGCGCATGACAGCGTGACTCAGCTCCCGGCGAAAGTCTTCACCGGCGGCGCGGTAGTCTTCCAGCTCATCAGAAGACATGGTTTTCAGGACATCCAGAGTCAGTAACGTTTTCATTTTCAGTCTCCTTATCGCCGCCCCGCAGGGCGGCGTCTCCGTTATCAGGCGGCGCAGGCCGGGTTGTTATGGTCGCTGACGTCGCCGGCATCAGCGTCGGTATCGTTCTGACTTGTTGCCAGACTGAGTTCAGACTTTGCGGCAAGCTGTTTCTGATTGTCAGCACTGGTCATCCATTCCGGAACCCAACGGATTTTTGAGAGGAAGTGCTCTGCATGTTCAGCGGCATCCTTTTTCTTCATCTTCGCGGCGTCCTGTGCTGCGCCAGCCAGTCCGGCCTGAGAGAGTGCCTGTACAATGTGTGGCAGCTTCATGTGCGAGAAAAGGTTATCAGCCGTCGGTTTCCACCAGTCACGAAGGTCAAACTGAATGGCGTTTTCCACCCCATCCAGCGAACTCTGGTGTTTACGACCAAATTCATCCTTGCCCTGTACACCATCTATGGAGCAGGCGGTGCAGAAAGCCATCAGTGCCATCAGGGTTGCGCCATCGAGCGTAAAGAAGGTGGTCATATCCTTTCGCCAGTTTTCCGGCAGCAGGGCTTCAAGACGTTCTTTTTCTGACTGGATGGCCTGAAACGCAACGCTGTTTTCACCGTCAGGTGCTTCACGGGTCAGCGCGTAATGCGACACACTCACGCTAATGCAGAACGGCTCTTTGACGGACGTTGTGGTATGGAAAACCGAGTTACACATTTTCCAGACCATCAGCGCGACGGCTTTCTGCGGCTGCTGCAGCAGGGCCGCCTGAACCGCCAGTGTGCGTTCAGAAGAAAGGCGGGTCAGCAACGGGACACTGACGGCGTCCAGCGGATCGACTTTTTCAGGGGCCTGATCGGTGGATGCACCCTTCTCCTCCATTTTTTCATCGGCGCACAGCACCACACCGCGCTGTACTTTCACCTCCTGGCCAGTCCAGGAAACCACCACTCCGGCAGATTGCTTCATTTCATCCGTCCATGCCCGGTGTTTTGCCCGGTGCGCGATGGTCTGCTGTTCTTCCCAGACGGCTTCCAGAGCCCCGGCCAAGACGTCATCATTCACGCCGGGGTTCTCGTCTTCATACTTAGCTTCCAGAGCTTCCAGTTCCGCAAGACGTTCTGATTCGGCTTCGGTATATTCCACAGGCGGGACAGCATGCAGGCGCCAGATTTTAGTGTCCTTCCCGTAGTGTGAAATAGGGTCAAGACGACCATCACACCATGACCAGCCTTCCGCTTCGCGGAGGTGCTCCGCGATGTTCTGCAGTTTTTCCAGCAGGGCGGTATCGAGCGATGCACTTTTGACATAGCCGCCGTTTTCGCTGCTGAAGAGATCAACCCGGATTTCATCCGGACTGAATGCGGCCTCTCCCACAAAGCGGAATTTGTCGCCGTTTGTGGAAACCTCTTCTGAGATAATGAGGTTACGGATCGAGGAAACTGATACTTCATTATTCCAGGACCGTTTGCGGGCGGATTCCAGCACTTCCACCTGGCGTTTCTGATCGCTTTCGAGCGCCAGTGCCTGGCAGTGTTCGGTGGTGATTTCATCCTTCGCCAGCGCCGCCAGAATTTCGGGAGCCAGTTCGGTCAGTTTCAACATGCGCTGAACATGACGCGTACCGAACCCCAGTAAATCGCCAATCTGCGCGGGGGTTTTCCCCTGCTCTGCCAGTGTGCGGAACCCGGCGATCTGTTCAGACGGATGCATTGCCATCTGCTGTTCGTTTTCTGCCATTGATGCCGCAACAGCCAGTTCATCAGGTACCTTTTTCACCATCACCTGATATCCGGCATCGATACGGTTTTCACTCTGCAGGAGCTGCAGCGCTTTCAGGCGACGACCACCGGCAGCCACACCACAGCGACCATCCGGGAGGTTATGCACGACCAGATTCTGCAACAGGCCAATGGCTTCAATGGAATCTGCCATTGAACAGACTTTCTCCGCCGGATAGGGAATGGTCCTGACGTTCAGGGGAGACTTCACCAGTGCCGTCACAGGGACATACTCGACCTGTGCGGCATCGAGAGCCACTTTAAGCGCCTCAGCTTCGGCAGACTTAAGCGTTTTTTTGCTGGTTTTCGGTGCAGTTTTTACCTTAGACTCTGTTGCAGACATAATTGATACCTCTTAGCTATTGATGAATGTCTGCCGGACAGCCCACCTGTCCGGCCTTCTTCTTACTGCTTACTTCGTTTTGCGTACTCCGTAGTCCCGGATGTAGCGGTTCATCATGTCCTCGCCGCCCGGTTCAAAATTCCAGACGCGCCAGATCATGCTGCCGTCATCCTGATGACGGACGACAAGGCGAAAATGAGTCCCCTGGTCATCTTCAATCGCCACATTCTGATACTGCGCTGCGACAACCTGAGCCTGCTCGCGGGTAAACGTGCCATCCGGCAGGGATACAAGCGGGGACAAAACGTTATGGTCCATGTGTTTCTCCTTTTCTGCCCCGCCTGAACGGGGCGTCTTCATCGTGGTTTAAAAGGGCGCTTCATCATCCATTGGTGGGAAATCATCCGGGAGTGGCTGAGGCGGTTGCTGAGACGGGGCGGCATCCTGACGGCCTTTCTTACCGCCCTTCGCTTTCGGGGATTTAGCTGCGGCCTGAGCAGGTTGTGCCGGGGTGGCAGGATTCTGCGGCTGCGCGGCGCTCTCAGGCACTCCGGATTCACGGCGGCCGCCGAGCATCTGCAGGGTGCCGTTCTGCCCGACCAGCACCTCGGTGACGTAGCGCGTGACTCCGGCATCGTCCTGCCAGTTGCGGGTGCGTAGCTGGCCCTCGATGTAGACCTGTGCGCCTTTACGCAGGTATTCGCCCGCCACTTCCGCGAGCTTGCCGAACATGACAACACGGTGCCACTCGGTGTTTTCGCGCATCTCTCCCGTCTGCTTGTCACGCCATGTTTCAGACGTGGCCAGCGTCAGATTGGCCACTGCGCCCCCGTTGGGCATGTAACGCACTTCCGGATCCTGTCCCAGATGTCCAACCAGAATGACTTTGTTAACGCCACGTGCTGCCATGATGAATCTCCTTAATCCGTTGTTTTGCCTTTTAAAACCATCACCCGTTGAGTTGCCGGGGCCGCGGTTTTGACGTTTTGCGGGGACCTGCTGAACCTGCCCCCTGGATATAACCTTCACCCGTTTGAGAGCCGTTCGCCGCAAGGGCGTAAACGAGCACGGCCCGGTGCAGATGTCCGGGGGTGAGCGGGAAATTTTTTTCGGTCCAATGAAGCGGCAGCGGAATGGCCGGGAAAAAATTTATTGCGAAAGGCCCTGCCGTCCCCTGGACAGCAAGACGGGTTGTGCTTGTCTCAGCCCCGGCGAATGGACTCAAACGGGTGATACGGGTACCAGGGGAAAGGAGCAGGCACCCGCCGCAACGACGAAGAGCGCGGGCGCGAAACGGCGTTGCCCCGCAGAGTGCCGGCAGTCCTTCGCCGGCACGGTGAAAGCGGCGCGACCGGGACGGTCGCAGCAAGCGCTGCCGTTGACCTTGACTTCAGACATCAGACACTAGCCGTCAGGCCCGAAACCGCTTGCGGGTTCGGCGGAGCTTACCGCGTCTTTTCGCGGTTAGCGGAGTGTGGCTCGACGACCGGACAGCGCAGCTGGCCGGGAGCCGAAGGTGTCCAGTATGGGTGTGCTTTTAAAGCCTTTAAGGGTTAAAAAGAGGCATCACAGCAGGGAGAAGAAGAGGAAGCAGGCAGACAGCAGGCAGCAAACAGGGAAGACGCGGAAAGGAAATGCGGGCGGCGCGTCAGCGCGGCCCGGTTTTCCCGGCGCCGCAGGCGCGCGGTCTTTCGAGGCGCGGCCAGACGGGGACAGGTGCCCCGCCGGCTTAACGTGTCAACAGACGGTTATTCTGAGAATGGCGGTCGCTACCTGGGTATACGTGAATGTTCCCCGCGGCAATGGCTCCCAGACGTCCGCCAGGGACTCCAGCGCCTTTTGCTGACGCGGCCCGTCCAGGCATATGCCCGTCAGAATCCCGCCAGGCTCAAGCAGAGTTAATGCCCGCCGGATATGCCGGATATCATCACCGCGATTAAACGGCGGATTCATGATAATTCGTGTATACCGGCGCTCCGGATGATATTCGAGAAAATCTCCGCACCAGATCCGGACCTCCGGGAAATGAGCCTGCAGGTGACGGGCTAACCCGGCGTGCAGCTCCACGGCGTCACACTTCGCCCGGGGGACTGCATCCCTGATCGCCTGCAGTATGGCGCCCGTTCCGGCACTGGGTTCCAGAATGCGATCGGTTTCCCGGACATCAGCCAGCTCAACCAACCGGCGACATTCCGGGGAGGGGGTGACAAAAAGTTGCGAGCTACCCCGAATTTCAGCGACAGGGGCGCGCCCTTCCAGTTTGACCCGCATCGCCTGAATACGGTGTTTAAGGTCATGATGCATGAATGTACTCCCTGACCTCCCCGGCAAGATGCCGGGGAGCCTTCCTGCTATTTTTTCGGAATTTCAACGGTTTTCATGTCTGTGATATACACATTCACGAGCGTACAACCGTGCGTCATGCACCGGCGGAAGCGGTAGGCGCCGTGTGTTTCGGTTTCTGCAGCACCCCGCACGCCTTTATAATCAGCGGGTAATTTCGCCCACTCGGCTTTTGTCATTTCCCGGAACCCTTCCCCCGGATAATTGACGATCGGTGGGCGCTTCGCCGCTTTCTTCGCGTCGCTGGCTTCCTCCGCTGTCGGGGCTTTGTAGTCCGTGATACGGTCGGGCGTGAGTTTCATCGTGCCGCTGTAGCCCAGAAAGCGATAACCGGGCGTTTCGACTGAACTCACCTCCCCCTTACTCCGGTTAACCCGGAGAATGGTTAACCATTCTCCCCGGCTCAGTACCTGCCCGCCTGGTTCAAATTCCTGTGTTCGGGTGACAACGCCACCGTTTTCATTGAGCATCGCGCGTTCGTAGGCCAGGCGGTTCTGGTAATGATTAACCCAGCGCTGTTGGTGGTTAATCGTGCGCTCATGACAGCGGATCGCAATATCACGCGCCTGTTCAAAAGTAATGATCTCCTCCGACAGGGCAGAATGGAGAGACATCGAGCCCTCATACTGGCTTTTCTCTGCCGGGCGGGGGTATTTGTCGAGCGTGAAGCAGGCATGAATATGATCATAATTACTGACCAGTAACGCCATTTTCAGATCGAGCGTCTGCGCACGCCACATCGTCATATACTTTTCAGACCGGGCAATGTGCTTTTGGGACTTGCGTAATTCCGCCTCGATTTTTTTGATACGGCGGTAACGCACATCCGGACGCTCCTTGTATTTTGCGTGCCGCAGAGAGGCCTGCGCGCGCTGTTCCCAGTATTCCGCACGCTCGAACAGCATCACGGCACGTTTCATGCCGCTCTCAATTTTCTGCGCATGCCGGCGCGCGCGGCGCTCGCTGTGGTGGCCTACCAGGATCGGCTGTCCCAGCGGGACAGCCGATGCCAGCGAATCAACATGCGCAAGCGCCTGCTCCGATTCAACCGCCCGCCGGTCACTGTAGTCACTGAACCGCCCGGCGCGCTGCTCCTGGCGATCAAACAGGGTGCTGTCCTCGTCCTCGATATCACCGGCGAGCGAAAGCAGGACATCCTCCCGCCCCGGCGTCCAGGCTGGCGCCACAAAGAGTTTCTGTTTGGGCGCCCAGCGAAAGCCTGCTTTGTTGATCAGGGAATACGTTTCTTCATCGAGCCGTAATGATGCGTAAAGTCGCAATTTATTATCATCGGGTGAATAGGTTGCCCGGTAAGTCTGGCTGACGGTATTTTCCGTCATGATCTGTGCGGTAGTCGGTGTCATTGTGTTTTCTCCTTCCTGCAGTTGCCGCCCCTCGCGGGGCGGCTCACCTCATCAGTTAAATGCGCGTTTCAGTTCCAGCGTGCGGAGTACCTGCCCGAGGGCGGTATTTTTCATCGCGGGGATGTGGACACCGCGCCCTTTGCGGTGACTTCTGGCGATATGACGCCCGAAAGCTCTGAGAGCGGGATCAATCTCCGGTGCGGTGATATCTGCGCGCAGATTGCGCGAATGACGACGGGGCTTTACAGCGCCTGCGGAAGGTGAAAAAATAGAAACGATCATAAAGTTGACTCCTTATGGTAGTTAACGAAGCCGGAAAAACCGTTCGTGCGATTTTTACGGCGTGGGAGAAGCAGGGTTTACCCTGCTTTTTTCATACCTGCGGTTTGCTTCCCGCCTCTTCTTCCTCCTTCTGAACCTGATCGGTAATGTCTTCCGGTGCGCCCAGAAACCAGCCTTTGACGGGTTCACAGCGTTCAATAAACGCTTTTATCGCCCGTTTTCCGGTCGTGGCCTGCACCCGGGTAAACATCGGCAGATTGCCGCTGGCATTGCTTCCCAGAAATGCGATCCGATACGTTCGCAATGAAGGATCCTGCATTTTTCTTTTTCCTGATTTTTAAAGAACATCACCCGTTGAGTTGCCGGGGCCGCGGTTTTGACTTTGTGCGGGGACCTGCTGAACCTGCCCCCTGGTATTAACTTCACCCGTTTGAGAGCCGTTCGCCGCAAGGGCGTAAACGAGCACGGGCGACGGCAGCTGTCCAGGGCGCGGTTTACCGCGTGCCATTTACCCTGGACGGATGATGGCGACTGTGCTTGTCTCAGCCCCGGCGAATGGACTCAAACGGGTGATACGGCGCCAGGGGGAAGGAGCAGGCACCCGCCGCAACGACGAAGAGCGCGGGCGCGAAACGGCGTTGCCCTGCAGAGTGCCGGCAGCTTTATCGCCGGCACGGTGAAAGCGGCGCGGCCGGAACGGTCGCAGCAAGCGCTGCCGTTGACCTTGACTTCAGACATCAGACACTAGCCGCCAGGCCCGAAACCGCGTAGCGGGTTCGGCGGAGTTTACCGCATCTTTTCGCGGTTAGCGGAGTGTGGCTCGACGACTGGACAGCGCAGCTGGCCGGGAGCCGAAGGTGTCCAGTGCGGGTGTGCTTTTAAAGCCTTTAAGGGTTAAAAAGAGACATCACAGCAGGAAGAAGAAGAGAAAGCAGACAGACAGCAGGGAGCAAGCCGGAAACGTAAAGATGCAGACTGGAGAGAATATGTTTTTCATGCCGCCGGAAAGAAGCCATGATAAACCGGCGGCATACCAGACGGGGCGTCAGGAACGGAGCTTATTTTCCTTCCTGAACTGCGCAACGCTATACCAGATTGAAGCCAGGAAAGCGAAAACGGTGATCAGGACACGAAATTCGTCACCCGGCTCTTTCCCCTTCAGCATCAGCGTTATGATGATGCCGGCAACGATAATCCACGCAATACCACTCCAGAGGCGCAGCTTATCCGCCACGACATTAATCAGAACAAAAGCAACGGCCAGGATAGCCCCCCACAGAGCCGGAACAGGCTGAAACGGAATAAAAAACAGGTTAATACCGGTTAAAAGCGTCACGGCAGCAAACATCAGAGACATACGCACAGATTACCCTCCCTGGACACACTGAGTAAGAAAATCAATTCTGCTGATCATCGCCCGGTTTATTATATTCGGGTGCATTTGCGCGCGGCAGCTGCTGACTGTTCAGTCGATGTACGCGGAACCGTTCATGGAAATATTCGCGCAGGTGTTCAGGCTGTTCCCGTTCAACAAGTTCCGGCATGACGGGCTTGTTCATGCGCTCCTGCCAGGCAACATCAGCAGCCACCTCATCGACGGCAACTTTGTCCTGCTCCTCCTTTGAAAAAGAGGCAATATTCCACTGCGACATACGCAAAATCAGCAAAAGAAGAAAAGGTACGCAGATATTACGCTCTTAATCCTTAACTGGCGACCTGTTGAGGTGAGGCCAGTACGCAGCGCCGCAGGTGTGGCGAACCGCCTCACTGGCAGGCGAAGCCTGCCAGGATTTTCGCGCGGCCGCACCGATCTGCGAAGCCGGGTAAGCTCCTCACAGATCGTGCCGTCTCTGACCTTAAACGGGGCGTCGGGCGCCCCGATATAGTATCAGTCCAGAGCCGCGTAAATAGCAGCGCATTCGTCATGAGAGTCAATGAAATTCCACAGCTGCGATTCCCGCAGCATCAGGTGGCGTGTCAGGGCAGCATCACCGCGTTCATGGTGCAGCCAGATACGGCGGTTGATCGCCAGCGCCGTAATGATAACTCCGGCCGCATCCGCGCTGACGGACCGATCAAACCAGTTATCCGGGTTAGTCAGATGGAAACGGTCACCGTCAGGCATCATGTAGCCGCCGCCCTCCGGAATACGGATGAAATGCCAGAAGCCTCCGCAGTAATCGGTGATGTGTTTCTCAGCGAGCGCATAGACCTGCATCTCTCCGGCCAGAAAATCGTTACCAAACAGATCCGGCAGGAACGAGAGACGGTCGGACTCCTCTACATTCAGCATGGTTTGACGGGCATGATACATAGCAACCTCCACAGGTTCATAAGATTGCGGCACCGGGTTGTGCCGTGCCGACACGACAGCCCGGCGGAAAGCGGAAGATGCAAGGGCGACACCGGAGGCCGCAGCGCAGATAAAGCACGAAGCTGGTCTGGACGGTTTTAGAGCGAACCTGAGCGAGAAAACGACGGGAAGAACGGCGAGCTTCCTAAAAAAACTGCGACCGGGCGAGGATGGCGGCGCCAGCGAACCCTTGCATCTGCAGCGGCCGGGCTAAAGTGAAGGCACGGCACTACCCGAAGCGATGCAGGAGATACAACATGAGGTCCCCTGTCGCGGTTTACGAGCGCAGGGAGAAAAGCAGAAGCTGGCATCGCGACGCGATGGCTGCGTATAAAGGCCGCAGACCGGAGGGAGGGGGCCGGACAAAGCGGAGCCGGCGGCAAAGACAAGCCGGCGACGTCCTTATCCGGTGTTGATGGCATGGCGCCAGTTTATCAGCTGCCCGTCACCAGGCGGCCCGGGAGACCTCTCGTTCTGAGCTTATCGGCGATCTGGTTTATCACTGGCCACGGAGATACCAATGTACATACCGCTTCCCCAGATAATCTGAGAGAGCACAAATAGCCACTGAGGGACGTCAACAATCAACAGCGGAAGAAGAGCAACCGTCACGATTAAAATCAGGCGGCTACCGAATTGCCGGCGCACCGGTTCAGCGGCGTCAACCGGGACGCCTGCATATCGCAGAACCTGCCTTAAACCCGTATTCATAATCACTCCACTCAGAATAAATGCACTGTACGTCAGTATATTACATTTTATTAGATAACGATTCTCCGGACTGGCAGCGATCCTTCTGAAATTTCCCTGTTTTTGCAGGAACAGCAAATGGTTACAGACAACGGCAACAAGATGACTTGAAAAAAAACGGCCTCCGCAAAATAATGTCGCGGTAGGGATACCCGTTACCGGGTACCCCCCGCACAGATCCCGGCGTGCGCTATTCACGCACCGGGCTCCTGCCTTGGGTGTCTGGCGGTGAACCGCTCCACAGGCCATGGATGCAGAACCCGAACCTTCGGCAGCCATACGGCTGCCAGTCTGTTTGCTTTCGTCCATGTCGTATCATCCTGCTGGCTCCTGCGCCTCAGCGCCCGTCGCCAGAGGTCTGTTACGTATATCCTGAACTTCCGCATCATGGGATAGTTGCCCGGGACTGAGTGGTAGTTCAGGTATCCCTGAACCACTCTCCTGAGCCATTTTCCCTGTTCGTGGATTGAGTAATGCCAGCGCTTTCGTAGTCCGTCCTTGATCGCTTTCAGTGTCGCCGTCATCCTGTCCCGGCGTGTCTTTCGTATCAGCATGAACCTGCCACTACGATCTTTCCCACTGATATGCGTGAACCCGAGGAAGTTGAACGTTTCTGGTTTACCTTTTCCCCTGCTGGCGCGGTTTTCGGCTGCGAAGCGGCCGAACTCCGTCAGTCGGGTTTTCTTCGGATGTACCGTGAGTCCGAACTCCTTCAGTCTGCGCTGCATGGCTATACGAAAGCATTGAGCGTCGATTCGCTTGTCGAACCCGATGACTATGTCATCTGCGTATCTGACCATGACCACATTGCCTGTGGCATGGCGGCGTCGCCACTGATGCGCCCACAGATCGAAGACATAGTGGAGGTAGATGTTTGCCAGCAGCGGCGAGATAACCGCACCCTGTGGGGTGCCTTCCTCCGATGCCCGCCATTCTCCTTCCTCCGATGCCCGCCATTCTCCTTCCTCTGAGGTCCCGGCTGTGAGCCACTTTCGTATGAGCCTGATTACCCTCTGGTCGCCGATTCTTGTAGTGGTCAAGTAATATTGGCCACGGTTTTACAGTAAAAATGGTACCTGTTCTCAGACTCTTCCGGCGTCAACCCACCGTTATAATGGTGAGGTCTGACGCTGTTGTAGTAGTTCAATATGTAACCATTAATTTGCTGTCGGGCTTCGTCCTTGCCTGCGTAACCATTCACCGGTACCCATTCTGTTTTCAGACTGCGGAAGAAGCGTTCCATGGGACTATTATCCCAGCAGTTTCCCCGCCGACTGACGCTTTGTTTTATTCTGTAACGCCAGAGAAGTTGTTGATATTTCAGACCGGTATACTGGCTTCCCTGATCGCTATGGAACATGACATCACGCGGTTGACCACGTGTTTCATAGGCCATCCGCAGGGCACTGCTTATCAGTGCGGTATCGGCATGTACTGACAGACTCCAGCCGATAACCCTGCGGGCAAAAAGATCCATGACGACCGCCAGATAGCACCAGCGATTTCCGGCCCAGATATACGTAATGTCTCCGCACCACACCCGGTCTGGCTTGGGCACAGCGAACTGACGCTCGAGCAGATTAGGCAGGCAGGTATGCTCCTGACGGGCATTTTTGTACTGATGTTTTCCAGGCTGGCAACTGCTCAGGTTCAGATGTTTCATCAGACGCCCCGCACGGTAACGGCTCATCGGGACGCCGTTTTGGGTCAGCATGTCAGCCAGAGTACGCGCCCCTGCTGAGCCCCGGCTCTGATTCCACGCCCGGCGTATTTCGCTGCACAGCCTGACTCGCGCCGGATTAACCGTATCGCGTCGTTTTCGCCAGTATCGGTAACTGCTGCGGTGTATTCCCAGAGCAGAACACAGGCTGACGACCGTGTGGCTGTCACTCAGTCTGGCAACTATCGTGAACCGTTCAGTGAGTCGGACATCAAGAGCGCGGTAGCCTTTTTTAATATCGTATTCTGTTCCTCCAGGCGACGAACCTGCTTTTCCAGCTCGCGGATACGTTGCTGGTCTGGAGTAATAGGTGTGGCAGAGGGCGTAATCCCCTGGCGCTCACGCCTGAGCTGGCGTACCCAGCTCTCAAGCGTGGTAGAACCGACATTCATCGCTTCACTGGCTTGTCGATAGGAGTAGCCCTTATCAACAATCAGCTGTGCACATTCCATCCTGAACTCGGGGGTGAAAGTACGCTTAGTTTTCTTGTTCATTAAGTCACCTGTTTTGTGTTGAGGTGAGAATATCACCTTTAATCAGGTGGCCAAATTTACTGTGCCACTACATCTGTGTTCTATGAACCTGATTAGCCATTCATGGCTTACCTTGTCGAAGAACTGACTGATATCGGCATCCAGTACCCAGTTTACATTGGTCCGAACCAGCCCTGTGGCCAGTGCGTCCAGCGCATTGTGCTGGCTTCGCCCGGGTCTGAACCCGTATGAAAACCCCATAAAGTCATTTTCGTAGACTGCATTCAGGATCTTAACCAGCGCATACTGGACGATTTTGTCCTCCAGTGAGGCGATGCCGAGCGGGCGCTGTTTTCCATCCGCTTTCGGGATGTAGTGCCGCCTGCCGGGCTGAGCCCTGTAACTACCCTGATGAAGCCTCCGGTGCAGATCTGCTATGTTGACCTTCAGGTTTTCGGCGTAGTCCTTCCACCTGACACCATCAACTCCGGCAGCCGCTTTCCTGCTCAGGGAGAGGAATGCGTTCTCCAGTGCCTCTGCTGTCAGGAGGTGGAACAATGCGGTAAACCGTTCTTTCTTCCGCTGCTTCGCAGCTTCCCGCACGCGTGACAGCCTCTGTGACATACTTTCCCGGCTCTGCGTCCGGCGCATGTGTGGCTGTTCCGCGTTTCCCTTGGCCCCGCTCCTTCGCTCCACTGACTCCGCTCCTTGCGGATTGTTCGCCAGATTCGCAGCTACTATGAGCGAGTCCGACTTCTCCTCTCCGTACATCACCGGCTTCGGCTCCTCGCCTTCCCGGTGCGGGCCATCTCCGGCACTGGCAGATGGTCAGAGGGGAGATCTCCCGGTTCCCGCGTAAAGATCGTATTGACATGCCAGGGTCTCAGAACCCGCCGGGTCCATATGGCACTCGCAGTAACGCACCCTATGATGTTGCCTTCCGTAAACAGTACAACGTCGGCACCCGGGAATTTAATATACATTTCGTGGCTCAATGGCTGGCCTGTCAACACCCCTGTCAACGCTTCGCCCCATACCTCACGGTATACAACGCATGACTCGGGGACCCTGTGGATTGCTGGTCCTTCAATGGTCGGGGACTTTCACCCCTTGATCTTTACCGGTCTCCCGGCGCACACTGTATATATATACAGCCTTAAGCGAGGGAAAAAACGATGAAGTTCATTCCTGCAGTATCAGAAGCCAGCATAGTAAAAATTCCTTTGTTCACAGAGCGATGCCCTGCGGGTTTTCCGTCACCGGCAGCAGACTACACTGAGTCTGAACTGGATCTGAATGAGTACTGCATTCACCGGCGCCACTCCACCTATTTTGTCAGGGCGATTGGCAACTCAATGACTGATATTGGCCTCTATTCCGGCGATCTGTTGGTCGTGGATAAAGCAGAACAGCCGCGGCACGGGGATATTGTTATCGCGGAAATTGAGGGTGAATTTACGGTAAAACGCCTGCTTCTGACGCCGCGGCCAGCCCTGCAGGCGATGAACCCGGACTTCCCTTCCCTGTACCCGGATCCGGAAACGCTGCAAATTTTCGGCGTGGTGACAGCCTTCATTCATAAAACCCGGAGGGCAGACTGATGTTCGCCCTGGCTGACGTCAACTCCTTCTACGCCAGTTGCGAGAAGGTTTTCAGGCCGGATTTGCGCGGCAAACCTGTCGTCGTTCTCAGTAACAACGATGGCTGCGTTATTGCCCGGAGTGCTGAAGCCAAACTGCTGGGTATAAAGATGGGAACCCCCTGGTTCCAGCTCAAAGAGGCGCAGTTTCCTGAAAAATTGTACGTTTTTTCCAGCAACTACGAGCTCTACGCGAGCCTGAGTAACCGTGTGGTCGCCCTGCTGGAAGAGCTGTCGCCCCGCGTCGAACAATACTCAATTGACGAATGTTTCCTGGATGCCCGGGGAATTGGCCACTGTATGGATCTGGAGGATTTTGGCAGGCAGCTGCGTGGGCATGTTCTCAGTGGAACCGGACTGACGATCGGTGTCGGCTTCGGCGCCACAAAAACACTGGCCAAATCGGCGCAGTGGGCGTCAAAGGAATGGCCACAATTCAGGGGGGTGCTGGCGCTGTCGCCCGATAATCCACGCAGAACGGCAAAATTACTCAGCCTGCAGCCGGTGGAAGAAATCTGGGGCGTGGGGAACCGGATAGCGAAAAAGCTGCACGTTATGGGGATCACCACCGCCCTACAGCTGTCGCTGACGAACCCTACATTTATCCGGAAAAACTTCAACGTAGTGCTGGAGCGCACGGTACGTGAGCTGAACGGCGAGAGTTGCATTTCACTGGAGGAAGCGCCGCCGCCTAAACAGCAGATTGTCTGCAGTCGCAGCTTCGGGCAGCGGATCACCACCTACGAAGAAATGCGCCAGGCCGTCTGCCAGTATGCCGAGCGCGCGGCGGAAAAGTTGCGCGGTGAGCGACAGTACTGCCGGCATATCAGCACCTTCATCAAGACATCCCCTTTTGCGGTTAATGAGCCGTATTACGGTAACGTGGCCACGGAAAAACTGCACACCCCTACCCGTGACACCCGGGACATTATCGCGGCTGCGGTCAGGTCTCTGGACAGGATCTGGCTCGATGGCCACCGCTACGCAAAAGCGGGGATAATGCTCAATGATTTCAGTCCGAACGGCGTCGCGCAGCTGAATCTGTTCGATGACGTGCAGCCACGGCCGCACAGCGATGCGCTGATGAAGGTACTCGACGGCATTAATCATTCCGGACTCGGGAAAGTCTGGTTTGCCGGACGGGGTATTGCGCCGGACTGGCAGATGAAACGGGAGATGCTGTCACCGGCATATACCACCCGCTGGAAGGAGCTGCCGGTTGCCCGTTTCTGACCGTCGAAATGACAGACGGGACTTGCCGCAAGAGCTTACTTTACCGATCATACAGATGACTTGTCTCAGGGG
Organism: Klebsiella quasivariicola; assembly: GCF_002269255.1. Lineage (NCBI taxonomy): Bacteria > Pseudomonadati > Pseudomonadota > Gammaproteobacteria > Enterobacterales > Enterobacteriaceae > Klebsiella > Klebsiella quasivariicola. The sequence goes on from NZ_CP022824.1 coordinate 229,552, forward strand.
GGGACCATGACAAATATCATTCTGTGTGATGTGACTGCCAGCATCAGCGAACTTAAAAACGATCCGGTGGCCACCGCCAGTGCCGGCGGCGGCTACCCGGTCGCGATTATTGACCGCAACCGCCCTGTTTTTTATTGTGTGCCCGCGGCTCTGTATGAACAAATGCTCGATGAGCTGGACGAAAAAGACCTAGTGCAAATGATAACAGAACGTCAAAACCAGCCGCTGCGTGAAGTGGATCTCAATCAGTATCTGTGATGTGCTCCGGTGCGAGGAGCAAGGAATGTATTAAGCCTATGTTACCCACTCGATGATCAATGCTGTCTTAAAACACTATAAAATCAATAAAATAGAATTATATCTGCATGTCGATACCATACAAAATACCATGGTAAGAAAACTTGGAGACTGTACTGATCGTGTCGCCCGACGCAAAACGCTTTTAGACTGACAACTTGCACACCACAAAGGATATTCATCCAAAAGCAGTTATTCAAAGAAGTCAACGCCCTGGGTTGGATCTTCCGCTTGCCTCCACCAGACTTACATCATCACGAAGCAATGTCACCATCGCTTCATGATGTGCTGTTATCTGCTGATCGTCCCAGTTTGTATTTCGGGTGATTTCCGCCATTCTCTTGAGCTTGGGACTTTGAAGTTCAATTGTATCCTTGAAGTTTTCGGCCTTTGCTCTGGGGAGGCTATTGCTGAATTTTGAGTTCGCGCTGACGCTTACGAGCGCGAGGTTGCCAAGCAGGTTAAGGCTAGAACCTGAAACAACCGCGCCCGACTGTTCTTTGTCAGGATGCTGTGGATAGAAGTGCTCAATGGAAGTTCTGAACTGAAATTTGAAATCTCGTTTTGAGGAGTCACTCAACAGAAGATAGTCGAGATACGAAAAGACGATACGGCTGATACCAAACCCTTGTGGTTGCTGATCTTTCTCAAAGGAGAATGTCTCTTTAACCTTGCTGCGGGCATATCCCTTCAACAAATCGGCAAGATCCGCATGTTTCACGTCTCGAGGGGCTTTAACGGAGAGCCAGCGAAGAACTTTGGTAATCCAGTGCATCGTTCGCGGAGAAGTGTAGGTAATCCGAAGCATGGACTGAAGCAGCAATACATCTCGGGTATGTGGGTCAGCACTCCCGTCCTCCTCTAAGCTTCCATTGCTGGCCGAGAAAACATGGATGTACGTCGGGGTTGGCTTCTTGTCCCCGCCTCCTTTTTTCAGTCGCTGGAGAGACCAATCGCCATCGTCACCGATGTTTGCCGTGAATTGACGCTTCAAGATGAAGCCATCGAAGAGGTTGCGGCACTTGAGAAGCATAAATGCAAAACTACGCACCCAATCGGCTTTAGCATCGGGTACATTATTTACGGCGTCGTCAAATGACTTGATGAGGCGCTTGTCGTCAAGCAGGCCTTCGTCTTCGACCTCATCGCCTTTCATAATTCTTAGAACGTGTAGCAGAAAGGCCGGAAACTCAATAGTCGAACGAAACCGCTCGTTGCCCTCGTCTTCAGTGGAATTTGACTCGAGCTCTTTAGCGTATTTTGACAACGCCTCATCCAAGGACAACGATACCCCTTCGGAGGATTGCCTTGATGAATTGATGCCGGATTGCGGACGACTTTCCATTAGCGAAGAGAAGCTGGTCACCTCCAGCCAGGACCATTCATCACCAAATACTTTGTTTCGCAAACTTGTGTCACCACGGGTCAGAGACATCTGGACATAAGAATCCATGTCAGCACAGGAATCCCAAACCCACGCAAAGCATTCGCGTTCATATTGATTGGGCAGTTTGCTCATCAGGCGAGCCTTAACAATATCAACCTGCTTGAGTTGCTGCCCACGAGTGTTCATGATCTCGAAGTAGCGATTGAGGTCGGTATTGGGTGGCAGCGAGGCACGGACGACAGTCACCTTCGTTAGCAAGAAATCGGAGAATTTTTCGCGTGAGCGATTAAGGTTTTCATTTTGTTTGAAGAACTGATTGATGATGCTGTAGCCTTCATGAATGCCAGCATCTGCATTACTCGTGGAGCCCTGCGGTCGAACGTGCTCCTTAGCCGCCTCCTGTGCTACTCGCAGCAGGGCCTCAGTTGCCCGTGCGCGCGACTCATATTGCAAGTGGCCTGCATGGCCAACCGACGGCTTCTCACCCTCACCGTCTTGCTCCAGGAAGGTAAGAAGCAGATAGAGGGTTGTAAGTCGTTGTTGTCCATCTATGACCTCGAACTCATCCTCTCTACCCCGCTTGATTACAACAAGGTTCCCAAGAAAATAGTTGTCCTGGCCCCCTACCACCGAGTCTTGAATATCGCTAATAAGTTGCTCAATCTGTTCGGCCCGCCAAGCATAGTTCCGTTGATAAATAGGAATCAGATAATTGTCAGTGAATAACTTGCCTACTGTTAACAGTTCAGGTTTCAACTCCTTCTTGCTCATTGCAGCCCCTTGATAAAAGCAACGAGTTCCTTTTCGTGGTTATCGCTGTATGGCTTACTTGTTATTGGAAGTTTGCGGACAACACTTCCAGTCATCGCATTACGTAGCAAAACAAAAGGCGATTTATTTGCATCGTTTTTACCTCGCGCTCGGTTGTCAGCAGATACAAATTGCACACGAAGTAACTCGACCCGCAAGGCATATGCCCATGCGAATAACCTATTTCGCACTTCATCTACATCTTCATCGCCAAACTTGTTTGTATAGCAAAGCAGCGCGGCAATGAACAATTCGTACACGTAGCGGTAGCGACTTTGAGATGGGCCAAAGTTTTTGAAACCTCTGTCAATAACCTCTTGTTCCAGTATCTTCAATTCGTCAAGCATGAATGTCACCATCTCGAAAAATGAGCGTCCTGCGATTATCGGGGCATCAAGCTGAAAGCGGCTGCGCCCGGCATTTCGTGCATCATGTGTAGAGGATACCGACCATGCACTTAGAAGTGGCATAGCGGCTTGTGCTGCAAGGTGATATCGCAGATTTGGCGAAAATGACCTGTGGGATCGTGATGAAATGCCCTTGAACATGCCGATGTCCCGAATAGTAAATTCGAGCGAGCTTTCGCCTCGTGACCACTTGGATATCCGGTATAGAAAAGTAGAAAAAAGCCTGTCCAGATCCTCATCGTTTACGGCTTCCCAAGCCTCAACGACAGCCACTTTCATAGCAGCGGACTCATCGTGCATTTCGCGCAGGTGGTGTGCTTTGAGCAAGTCGTGAGGGGCAAGCGGTTTGCCGCGATAGTTCTGGGAATCAAAGACACGAAATGCCTCATCAATATCGTCCGTCACAATACGCACCAACTGACATTTGTGACAGATAAAATCCAAAAACTCTTTTTTATCTTCCAACTGCGACAGGCGCCTTTGAAGCTCTATCCAAACTAGGGAGACAGGAGTTTCGCTGTTACCAGACATCGAAATTTGATGATTTATCGGATCTAAGGCCGCAAGAATCATTCGCAAAGTCAGCAGGCGCTGCTGCCCGTCGACTACATTGAGATACTCACCATCATCGTGAAGAATGATTGCACCCAAAACATAGGGAATATCTTTTCGTTCGGTATCTCGAAGAGCTTCGCTGATATCATCCACCAGTTGTAGAGCAGTCGATACATCCCAACTGTATGGGCGTTGATAGTTCGGTATCCGAAGGCCTTGCTTGAGTAGTTCATCCACGGTGACTGCACTAACACCGTTCTCTCCGTTAATCGCCATTCCTATGTCCCTTCATTGACGCTTTTCTATTTTCTCAGCGTATTTTCCGCAAACTTTATTCACCTATATGGATACTTCGATTCCGAGTGGCGGCTGTCTTGTTCACAATTTCTATCACGAGGTGCTCCTCTGGCGCATATTTAACGATCTGGGGCATGGGTCGAGAGAGCGGTTCTGATCAAAGCGAGCATCGATGGCATCAGCACAGCGCTGCAATGCACCCGGTTGTCGATACCATGGCATTTGCTGATACGGTCACATGGTATTTGCTATATCTTCGATTCAGCGTCGGCCTTAAACCATAAAAAATGCCATTGATAATGCAGTCATATCATCAATGGCACTCACTAAATCAAATAAAACAATAGGCTAAATAATAGCCTCACTCCCACTCTATTATCAACTGCCTATATATCATATTAATTTACTTAGATTAAATATCAAATAAAATATCAATGCCATGACTAATGCCATATCTAAAAAATATGAACACAGGGTACATCTCCTGCTTATCTCACGCAGCCTAGAAACAGCATTACGATCCGATAAGCTGGCTCATAGCAAGACAGTACCCTCGGGTCGGGGTCTACTTCGCCGTGTAGTAGGGCGTTTCGCATAGCGTAGATCGTTTCAATCAATCCCGACAATAGCTCTTCAGGGGAGCACTGAAACTCCATCGCCCCGACTTGCAGGCGATCGGCTCCACCACGCAGTAGGTCGCGCATCGGGCGCGGGTTGCAGCCGTCATAGAGCTGCCGCAGCGTCGTTTGCTGGGCTTTAGAGAGGTTCGCAGTAAAGTCTGCATGGCCATAGATCGTGTTCGGCTCATAATGCACCTGAACGTGCTGGAATTTCACGTTTCCATTGCGAACTGAGGTGACGGTGATCTGGATGTTTCCGCCCGCGATCTTCGGTGATGCTGCCAACTTACTGATTTAGTGTATGATGGTGTTTTTGAGGTGCTCCAGTGGCTTCTGTTTCTATCAGCTGTCCCTCCTGTTCAGCTACTGACGGGGTGGTGCGTAACGGCAAAAGCACCGCCGGACATCAGCGCTATCTCTGCTCTCACTGCCGTAAAACATGGCAACTGCAGTTCACTTACACCGCTTCTCAACCCGGTACGCACCAGAAAATCATTGATATGGCCATGAATGGTGTTGGATGCCGGGCAACCGCCCGCATTATGGGCGTTGGCCTCAACACGATTTTACGTCACTTAAAAAACTCAGGCCGCAGTCGGTAACCTCGCGCATACAGCCGGGCAGTGACGTCATCGTCTGCGCGGAAATGGACGAACAGTGGGGCTATGTCGGGGCTAAATCGCGCCAGCGCTGGCTGTTTTACGCGTATGACAGGCTCCGGAAGACGGTTTGCGCACGTATTCGGTGAACGCACTATGCCGACGCTGGGGCGTTTTATGAGCCTGCTGTCACCCTTTGACGTGGTGATATGGATGACGGATGGCTGGCCGCTGTATGAATCCCGCCTGAAGGGAAAGCTGCACGTAATCAGCAAGCGATATACGCAGCGAATTGAGCGGCATAACCTGAATCTGAGGCAGCACCTGGCACGGCTGGGACGGAAGTCGCTGTCGTTCTCAAAATCGGTGGAGCTGCATGACAAAGTCATCGGGCATTATCTGAACATAAAACACTATCAATAAGTTGGAGTCATTACCCTCAGAACCATTGTTAAAGCGGTACTGGGTAGATTTGAAGTCAATATCAGACCCATCACTCTTATAACGCAGCATATTTAACAATTTGTCCATTTCAGTTCTCTTGCTTAGGTTTCATTAACATATTTTAAATAAGCCACTGTCTGAGTGATTGTGTCTGGTACGCAGAACAAACAGGACCTTCATTCAGTTGCTCCACTCAAACTGTGATTAGCTACTTCCGCTTTTTTCACAAAGCGGACGATATCCCGTTAAAGCGCTTGCATATACTGTAAAACAAAATTCAATACCCGGTAAAAGAAAGCTTGGCTTCCAGCCAGTAATATGAGGTCCTGTTTGCTTGTTGTACTGTCCCCTCATCCGTAGACAAATTTCATCCTCGCAGAGAGGCCTATTAGAAAGTCTTCGGGCTTAATCCATAGAGGAAGTTGTGGCGTCAGATATGATTGCAGGGCACTTCAATGTAATCAAATATATCCTGCCGGGCCATGGCCCGGGCTTGATATATTCACTTCCTTACACGCACTTATATGAGTAAACAAGAAACGATGCTGCCTTAGCATTATCCCAGCAATTGCTACTTTAGACATGCTTTAGCTCTAACATTGGAACAATACTACTCTTTTGTACCTTTGCCGATGTCGGCATGGTACTCACCTTCACAAATTCAATGACAGCCATATGGTAATTTTTTACTAATTTTTGGCGCGCCATTATGAAGTTAGTCGAGTGACCTGCCCCCAGGATTAGATACAACCGTGAGTTAGTAAGGTCGGTTTGTTTACCTTCACATTTTCCATTTCGCCACCGTGCTGCAAACTCTGATGGCGTCTGATAATTCAGTGCTGAATGTGGACGACACTCGTTATAATCCTGCCGCCAGTCATTAATGATTTTCCTTGCGTGAACGATATCGCTGAACCAGTGCTCATTCAGGCATTCATCGCGAAATCGTCCGTTAAAGCTCTCAATAAATCCGTTCTGCGTTGGCTTCCCGGCTGGATTAAGCGCAACTCAACACCATGCTCAAAGGCCCATTGATCCAGTGCACGGCAAGTGAACTCCGGCCCCTGGTCAGTTCTTATCGTCGCCGGATAGCCTCGAAACAGTGCAATGCTGTCCAGAATACGCGAGACCTGAACGCCTGAAATCCCAAAGGCAACAGTGACCGTCAGGCATTCCTTTGTGAAATCATCGACGCAGGTAAGACACTTGATCCTGCGACCGGTGGAAAGTGCGTCCATGACGAAATCCATCGACCAGGTCAGATTGGGCGCCGCCGGACGGAGCAGCGGCAGACGTTCTGTTGCCAGCACTTTACGACGTCTTCTGCGTTTTACGCCCAGGCCACTGAGGTGATAAAGCCGGTACACGCGCTTATGATTAACATGAAGCCCTTCACGGCGCAGCAACTGCCAAATACGACGGTAGCCAAAACGCCTGCGCTCCAGTGCCAGCTCAGTGATGCGCCCTGATAAATGCGCATCAGCAGCCGGACGGTGAGCCTCATAGCGGCAGGTCGACAGGGATAAACCTGTAAGCCTGCAGGCACGACGTTGCGACATACCGGTCGCATCACACATCAGCATCACGGCTTCCCGCTTCTGGTCTGTCGTCAGTACTTTCGCCCAAGAGCCACCTGAAGCGCCTCTTTATCCAGCATGGCTTCGGCAAGCAGCTTCTTGAGTCTGGCGTTCTCTTCCTCAAGCGACTTCAGGCGCTTAACTTCAGGCACCTCCATACCGCCATACTTCTTACGCCAGGTGTAAAACGTGGCATCGGAAATGGCATGCTTGCGGCAGAGTTCACGGGCGGGTACCCCAGCTTCGGCTTCGCGGAGAATACTGATGATCTGTTCGTCGGAAAAACGCTTCTTCATGGGGATGTCCTCATGTGGCTTATGAAGACATTACTAACATCGGGGTGTACTAATCAACGGGGAGCAGGTCACGAGCTATATATTGGCAATGTGAGAGTCAAGAGGCTGGATTTACATCATAAGTCTTTCAAGAAGCTACCCACATGTATATCCCCGTCACTGTGGATAAACAATCTATTGAGTCTTATTCATCTGCATAACCTGTGATAAGTAATGTCTCTGAAATCCCCAGATCATACAGTGTGACGAAATGCATGATGTGGCTATGCTGATGACGGAATGATGTTATTCACCCTGGGTTGTGAAAATAGCCTGGATTGGTTACTTGCCGGACGAAGGTCTGAACAGCGCGTAGCGGCAGCAATTGACCTTTAAAAACTGTAGGAGATTAAACCGAATACACTGCGAAATTTGACAAATTGTACTCAGTATACTCGGCTCTAATCCCGATCCATTACTATTCAATCGCCAGATATTTCAGTTCTGCTGCAAGATTATTCCGCTCTTCGTGATGCAATCATGTCAAAAATCAGTTCGTCATTGACATCAATGCAACCATGGTCCCAGGCTGATAACCTGACCAACGATGCAGGTGGGACCGTGGTCCCAGGCTGGAAACCTAAACAATGATGCAGGTGGGACCGTGGTCCCAGGCAGCTAAGCTGACCGACGACGCAGGTGGGACCGTGGCCCCAGAAAGATAACCTGACCGACGATGCAGGTGGGACCGTGGTCCCAGGCAGCTAAGCTGACCGACGATGCAGGTGGGACCGTGGTCCCAGAAAGATAACCTGACCGACGATGCAGGTGGGACCGTGGTCCCAGAAAGATAACCTGAGCGACGACGCAGGTGGGACCGTGGTCCCAGGCAGCTAAGCTGACCGACGACGCAGGTGGGACCGTGGTCCCAGAAAGATAACCTGACCGACGATGCAGGTGGGACCGTGGTCTCAGAGAGAATATTTAGGCCAGTTATGTTTTCTGGCCTGTGAGAAAGGAAATGAAGTAAAGGGAGATAACCGTAGACTAAAGCGTGTCCGCATCAGACTCCTGGTTTCTCAAGCTCCTTAAGAATGGCTTCTATTTTCTCTATACACTCCACAGGAATGCGGGACCTATCCAGATTAAGCACCATTTTATCGCCCTTATACAATGCTGTTGCCCCTGGAGCAAACTGATGACGTGAGCTCAGATTAACCCTTGGAGAAGGAGATTGTTTCAGTACGGATGTTAAAAGACTAATGACCTCTTCAGCTTCAAAGATTAGTCCCGCTTTCTTCTGATCGTGGAGAGTCTCAGCCTGCTGCTTCAGTAATTCTTCTTTATCTGCAAAAGCCTTCTGAAGGGCTTCACCTGACCGGGCAGACAGTTCTCCAGGATGTGCAAACAGGGCAACAACGGATTTAGGCAGTTTGGCCGTATTAATACAGCGGGTAATGATCTTACGAGAGATGTTTTCCGCATCGGCAAGCGCAGAAATATTTCCTGCAAACTCATTCTGCAGCCGGCTTGTATAACGCAGGCCACGTTCATAAGCACTCGTCGGCCGATAATCGTTACCCAGACGGGACAATGCAGCCATCTGCTCATCGTCCAGTTCACCAACCAGAACGCGATAATCACTTTCCGTCAGGATTGCGGCTTTACGGCGACGGCTGCCGTCTGCAATTTCTATGACATCAGAAACCCGGCGGCCGAAAGCTGGAGTCTGCTGACCGGTCAGTAAAAATGAAGGAATGAGATCATCCAGAGCATCTTCGGTAAGTAGTTCCTGATCGCGCTCATTGCCTGACCATACGCGTGAAGCGCTCTCAACAGAGTCTCCCCGGAGCACCTCAAGGGTAAATTTTACTTCCCGTCCACATACCGGAAGAGAGATAGCATTACCTCGGGCCATAGCACCCACGCGCGCAATTAATGAATCCACCATAGGTGCGGCTGGCGCCGGTGATGAAGTATCTTCAGTCGATTGAGTATGTGTGGTATGTCTTGGAATGACAGGAGCACGCTTCATTATCTAATCTCCCAGCGTGGTTTAATCAGACGATCAAAAATCTCATTGCAAACAGGTTCCCATATAGAGAGGGCATTACGCCAGGCGCCAGTTGAAGAACGTTGATCAATAGCCTGTTCAAAAACGGTTCTCATACGGATCTGACCTTTACCGACTTCATCCGTTTCGCGCACAACATTTTTAAGGACCATGCTTCCCCAGGCATCCCGAATTTGTTCTTCCATCCACGGGGACTGCGAGCCGTTATTATTACTGTATTTAGTAAGCAGAATACGGACATCTGGCTCAAAGCCTTTAAGATCCACGTTCTTAAGCAGGTCACGCAGCATATCGAAAAACTGCAGTGCGGAGGTGTAGTCGAAAAGCTCTGCCGGAGTAGGGACAATCAGTACATCAGCAGCGCATACAACATTTATCGTACCGATACCAAGGTTGGGTGCACTGTCGATAACTATCACGTCATAATCATGAGCGATAGTTTCAATGGCCAGACGGAGCATCAGGTGCGGGTCAGCAGGTAATTTGCCTTCGTCAAATTTCCCCATCAGCTCGGTTTCAATGCGGTGCAGTGCCAGACAGGACGGGATGATATCAAGGCCAGGCCAGCAGGTGGGCTTTATAGCGTAGCTGGCGTCATCCTTTTCCCCAAGATAAAAGGGCAGGAGAGTGTCCTCAGCATGAATATGAAGATCGGGCACCCATCCGTGATACATAGAAGCAGTTCCCTGTGGGTCATTGCCTTCAACAAGCAGAACACGGAGTCCTTTCAGAGCAAGATCCTGAGCCAGGTGAACGGATACTGAGGTTTTGTAAACACCACCTTTGTGAGCAGCAACACCAATCACCGGCGGAAACGCATCTTCAGCACGGCGCAGTCGTGTACCAAATACATCCCGCATGTGATTGATTTGCTCGATGGTATAACCAACGCGTTGCTCAACTCTCCCACGGGTTTCCATATCAGGGTGCGGCAGCCGGCCAGCTTTCTCGGCATCCCTGATAGCCTGAGATGACACGCCAACTAAATCAGCTGCTTCACCAATCCTCCAGCGCCGGGTTATTTTCCGGGCTTCCGGACTGTCATCATTAAACTGCGCAATGGCGATTGCTTTCGTCATTTCATGACCAGCACTTATGCACTGGTTGAGTGTATCCATGAGTCCCATACTGAACATCCTTTAATCTTCACTTTGCATTATTTTATTAAATCTTGGAATTTATTGCAAAGCAACAATAAAAACGCAAAGTGCACGAAAAAGTGCAAAGTGAACCGCATTGGGTGATGCAAAGAACGCAGGGGATTACAAAAGAGTACATACCGCAGTCAATATTAATCACTGCCGCTCGCCGCAGTAAGCGATCTCACGGAGTGAGAAAGCGGCGAGGAAGCGGAAAATCACAGAATTCACAGATTGCACGTACGTCGGGTTGCTAAAGATGGCTCTGGATAAGCCAGTTATAATGAAATTGACTGCGGTATGTAATATATTGACTATGGTATGATGCTTACCGCATCTGTGTCGAGAAAGAGGAAAGACGACTCAGCATACCGCAGTCAATGTTTCATTGTTGTACCTGTAGATCTCAATCTTCCAGAGCGTATTCAGGAAAATCAGGCCAGGGTTCTGGATATCTGGTATGGCGCTTCCGGCCTTGTATCTGGGTTATTCATGGTCTCGATCCAATAATTGATCCCAAGGAGATCATAGTGAGATCCAAAAGAGATCCCCGGATCGCTCCAGCATGCGCTGTAACTGGCTTTAACGTCTGTCTGGATCGACTGCGGAATGTAAAATGTTGACTGTTATATGCATAATCTAATACTGTGATATGCAACGGTATTTACAGAGGTATGTATATCCGTTGACTGCGATACGTATTACTACATCCTTTTGTGGATAACCGTTGAGGATCAAG